>CALMWT010000013.1 GCA_937870855.1 uncultured Taibaiella sp. | reverse complement strand
ATACGAGTGCATTTTGCGGATGGAGCACCCAGGGGTTTTCGTTGGGCAAGTAAAGCAGTTTGCTCTTTATGCCTTTTAGCTGTGCGGCCTGAAATGCTTCGAGTCCTTGCTCTATGGGCACGCGAAAATCTATGCCGCCCTGAATGATAAGAATGGGTGTATTCCAGCGATCTACGAAGTTGCTGGGATCAAATTTTTCGTAGCTTTTTGGTTGTGGTTTTTGCCAGTAGGGTCCGCCGATGTCCCAGTTGGCAAACCAGAGTTCTTCGGTAGTGCCATACCAGCTTCTAAGGTCAAACAAGCCATCGTGGGCAATGAAAGATTTGAAGCGATTGCCGTGCATACCTGCCAGCATGAACACGGAGTAACCGCCGTAGCTCGCGCCTACACAACCGAGCCGCGCAACGTCTACATACGGCTCTTGGGCTATGGCATCAATTGCTGAAAGATAGTCCTGCATTGGCTGTCCGCCCCAGTCTTTGCTTATGTCTTCATTCCACTTGGTGCCCCAGCCGGGCATACCACGGCGGTTGGGCGCTACGACGATGTAGCCATTAGCGGCCATTAGTTGAAAATTCCAGCGAAAGCTATAGAATTGCGAAAGCGCAGATTGCGGACCACCCTGGCAATAAAGAAGCGTCGGGTATTTTTTGGCCGGATCGAAATCGGGAGGGTAAATGACCCACACACCCATTTGACGATTGTCGGTAGTTTTTATTTTTCTGAGTTCTGTTTTGCTGAGTTTTATGGAGTTGTACACATTATCGTTCTCGTGTGTAAGCTGGCGCATATCTCCGTTTCCGGTGTTTACTGCAAATAGTTCGCTGGCGTGGTTCATGTCGCTGCGCGAAACAATGATTTCGTTGTTTGCTTCACCAATAATTCCATTGATATCGAACTTGCCTTCTGTTATTTTATGAACGGTAGGGAGCATTTTGGTGTAGCCTGGAAAGTTTACTTCAAACAATTGTTCTGTGCCCTGCCAGGGTGCGTTGAAATAAATTGCTCTTCCATCATTACTCCATATAAAACTATTTACAGTACCATCCCACCGCTGGGTAAGATTTAGTTTAAGAGCAGATTGCTTTTTAATGTCCATCACATAGATGTCATTCTTGTCTGCTTCAAAACCTTCGCGCGCCATGCTCGTCCATGCAATCCAATTGCCATCGGGGCTAAAGGAGGGATTGGTATCATAGCCCATCATGTTGGCAGTAAGATTTATGGTTTTTCCGGTTTCAAGATCATAGTAGTAGATATCGGTATTGGTGCTAAGTGCGTATTCCTTTCCAAACTTCTTTTTGGTGACGTACACCAGTCCTTTGCTATCGGGACTCCAAATCACATCTTCCATTCCTCCGAAAGGCTTTTGAGGAACATCGAAAGGCTCGTTTACCATTAAATCTTTTTCGCTTCCCCCTTTAACCGGTACAATAAACAAGTGGGAGAACTTTCCATCTTCCCATTCATCCCAATGGCGGTAATTAAGGTCGGTATATATCTGCGCTGTGTTTTTAGGAAGATCGGGATAAATGTCTTTGCCCAGCATTGGCTTTATCAAAACTTCTCTGGTGAATGCGATGTATTTTCCATCGGGAGAGATACGGATGTTGTGCGCGTCTCTGAGTCCGGTGGCAAACGAACGCCAGTTTTTCCCTTTATCGTCGCTACGGTAAATTGCCTTATCGTCGGAGGCGTACCATACGGCTTCATCGCGCTGAAAAATGCTTTTGGTTTCGCTGCGTTCCTTTCGCTGCCCGGTTTTTACATCGAGGGAATAAAGTTTGGAGGTGCTTTTCTCTGTTTTAATATCGTAAGTCCTGGTGCTATAGTAAACGCTCTTTCCATCAGGGCTTATGCCCTCCCCGCCTACGCGTTTGAGGCTCCAGAGCATTTCTGTGGTCATCCGATCTTGTGCATTGCCGCAGAGCGCAGCAAGAAGGAGTAATGGGAGGAATAGTTTCTTCATTGTTGATGTATTAGGTGTAGCAAAAACCGGTGGTAAATATAATTTTTTACGGCGGTAAGAAAGGATTTTGAAGGAGGGGAATTTAGGAGGTGAAATCGGTGGAAGCTTTTGTAGCAGCCATCGGATTCAGACAGACAAGAATCTAAATTTTAAAATCAAGAATCCTCTTCCGGTTGTCTTTCAGCCACGTAGGAAGGAAACAGTAAATGAACAATACAGAATGCTATGTTTTGCAATTCTACAGTACCTTCCACATTCGACAATGCAACAGAAATAAGCGACAAACACTTTACCTAATACAGAATGACAAAAATTTTAATTACCGGGGCCACTGAATGTTGCACACAACAATTGCCGGATGGTAGCACTAACTCTATTCAATAAAATAAAGCGACTACCTAGAAAAAGGCAGCCGCTTATGTTTTTCAGGTAATAAGTATAGTGGCTTATTGGTTGAGCGTATGGTGCACGAGTATTTCTTGCTTGCATCTTTCGGCAAGCAGTTCGTTGCCCTGTGCTGTCATCAGGCTTTTAAATGCAAGGTCATGCTTCGCTGTCTCGTTATATTCTGCCGCCTGCCTATATTCTTTCGCCGCTATCTCCAGGTATGAGGCTACTTTCTTAAGGTTTTCAATAGCTTTCTTATCTTCAACAAAGCTGCCGTTTATATCTTCCCGTTTAGTTTGCATTTCGGTTCTTTCCATGGTCTGTAGTTTTTCGGGTTTATTATACTGTTAGGTTTTGAGGTTGGTTCTTAGTGTTTTGCACGAATTTGTAGCTTTCCTGACTGTGGGGAGTCTTATTACATGTCTGCTTTTATTTCCTGCCGTGCTTTTTTACCCTCATTCTTGGAGAGAAATATCTGGAAACCAAGATTAAGACTTACACGATTCAAATCCGGCTCGCCACCTATATGACGATATTCTGCACCTATTTCAAAGGCTACGTTGCGGGTTAAGAATATATCTACTCCTGGTCCTACATAAAATATGGCACCGTTGGTTGTTACATTTGTTTTTGTTCCGTCTGGCGCTTCAAATCTGCTGTTGCGCCCGCCAAATCCCCCTCCTGCTTCCACAAAGAATAATACTCGTGTAGGAATATCGCTGAAGTTGGCTTTGCCTGCAAAAATTCTTGCAAATGGAGTAATGCCGTAATTCATTGTAGTATTAGACTTTACCGCACTCACACCCAGCTCGGCTGCCACACCGATAACAAGATTTTCATTGAGAAAGTAACCAAGCTTAGGTTGTAGTGCAAGGTCGTACCCGGTGTTACCGCTTTGAAAATTGACAGACGTGGTCATAATATTTGCACCGATCATATAGTTTCGCGGAGCTGTTTGTGCCGTAGCAGTACCTACGATTGTAAGTAGGAATAAAGTGTGTAAAGTCTTTTTCATAGTTAATCTACTAATTGTTATCATAAAATAATCCTTTTTTTGTTTCATTTTTTGGCACCCTTATCTCAATACCCATGCAGCACGACTATAGAAATAGAAGCTGCATGGAAATTCAGAGAGATTAGGTTAAACTTGGAGCTTTCTATTTCTTAGCCTGAACGCCGTTGATAAGAGAAATTACTTCTTCTCTTTTTTTACCAAGTCTTTTTTCGATTCTGCCGAGGAGGTCATTTTCTTTACCTGTTTCAAATTTTACATCTTCCGCTGTCAGGGTCGAATACTTCTCGCGCAGTTGTTTTGAAGAACTATCCCAATTGCTATCAACCTTAAATTCTTCCGGGCTACGCTTTGTTTCGTCTTGCATCTCTTTTGGTATTAAATCGTGAAAGAATTTTCACAATGCAAAGGTTCGCATCTTTTCCCGCTGCACTGTTGCACCTTTCTTCTGAGAAGTTGCACCATTCCCATATACCTATAAGTTGCATCCAGAGAGTAGAGAAGTGGGAATTTTACAATAATGGGGCAGCAACTGGTAATGTTTTAACCGTTTAGCTTTTCGATCTTTGAGAAGGACGAGTAAGTGATTAATAAATTTAGCTACATGCAGATTAAAGAAAACATCAGAGACGATAGAATAACTAACAACTTAATTGCCGATTTGATTCATGAGCTGCGCAATCCACTGGCGAACATCAACTTGGCAGTTGACATGCTGGAAGACTATGTTACACCGCCCGCCCTACCCTATATAGACATCATAAAAAGAAACGCTATTCGCATCAAAGACTTGCTGAGCGGCATTATCAACTACCACAATTTCTTAAAAGGCGATAAGACACCTACCTCGCTCTACCAGATACTAAACGAAGTAGTGGAACTTGTAACCGATCGCCTGACTCTGCGAAAGATCCATATCAATAAGTTGAAACAAACAGGCTGCATAATGCTGTGTAATCGGGGCAGGATGAAAATTGCCCTGACGAACATCCTTATTAATTCTATAGAAGCCATGACCGAGCAGGAAGGATTCTTGTATATTCATACAGCCATGACCGATGGAAAATATGTTCTTACCATTTCTGACAACGGCTGTGGTATGAATTCCGATCAGCTCAAATCTATCTATACTCCCTATTTCAGCAACAAAATAGGCGGTTTGGGTTTGGGGATGGCGATTTCAAAGCGCATACTTGAGGAAAATGAGATAACAGTGGAGGTTGAATCTCAGGTAGGGATGGGTACAAGATTCATTTTGACCATTGACCCGTGTCAGATACTTGCCAGCCCTAATCCATTGCCGGCTCCGTGGATTACCACATTTCACAGAGTACCTGCTGCTATACAGATGCCGGCGGTGCCTTTCGAAATAAATGGAATGTCTTTAAACCATACCGTCAATGAAGCTCTACTTTAAATATATGGTGAGCTTACGATGTAAGCTGATTGTAAAAAATGAATTGATAAGACTGGGAATAAAATACCTGACGATAGACCTGGGTATGGTAGAAACTTTTGAAGAACTCAACCTGAGTCAGCATGAAGAACTTAAAAAAAACTTGCTAAAATATGGTTTAGAACTGCTGGATGATAAAAGAGCGATTCTGATTGAAAAAATCAAAAACGTGGTCATTGAAATGATCCATTATTCTGATGAGCTGCCTGTGTTGAAATATTCTGAATACCTGAGTCAAAAACTGGGCTATAATTATACCTATCTGGCCAATGTTTTCTCTGAGGTAAAAGGCATAACCATACAGCAGTACATAATCATCAATAAAATCGAGAAGGTTAAGGAACTGATTTTATACAATGATTTAAACCTTACCGAAATATCCTACAGACTTAATTACAGCAGCGTAGCTCATTTATCAAGGCAGTTCAAAAAAGTAACAGGGCTTACCCCCAGCTTTTTTAAAAAAATACGTGAACACAAGCGAATACCGATCGAAGACCTTTAGAAAGGACAGACAATGAGGGGTTAGTTTTCATAGTTATAAACAAAGTGATGGAAGATCGAAATATAAATACATCTCAAATTGAGATACAGGCATCAAAGGCATTTATTATCGTTGAGATTATTGAATACGTCCCCAATTCCGTAGTGATCAAGACTATCATTAAAAAGGCAACGGGCAATGTAACTGCTGTTTCTTTTGACTATGGTGAGTCACTGGGAAATAAAGTAGTGCCCTTCGATACTTTTATACAGGTAATAGAAGGTAATGCCGAGATAATAATCGGCAAAGACACCCATATACTGCATCATGGGGAGTCTATCATTATCCCTGCACACTCCTCACACGAAATCAAGGCTACTGAACGATTTAAAATGTTGTCAACCGTTATCAAAAGTGGGTATGAGGAGTTGATATAGCTGGATAATAATTGGGACCTTTTATGTCCCGTTAAACAAGGAGGGAGCCCAATCGAGTTCCCCCTTTGTGTGATTCTGTATTTCTGTGCTAAAGTTCTTCTTCCTCTGTGCTTGAAAGGCGGCGATATGCTTTAATGAATATAGCACCCAGGTTTTTGTGTGGGGGTACATAATCGTCGAAAGTATCTTTTGAAGATGGGACTTTGGTGGCGAAATAGCGGCTAAGGTCTTTCCACATACCGATCCATTCTACGTCTTTTCCTTCCAGTATGCGGGATTCAATGTTTTTGATGATTGGTTCATTCACACTCATTGCACCGGTTTGTTTGGAAGAAATGATGTGCGCATCGGGCGAACGATCGAGCACCACAGCGAGGTTGTGATAGCCACCGCAAGAGCCAAGCATTACAATGCGGGTGTTTTTATTGAGGCGTTCGAGTGTGAGGGGCAAGTGATAGCTATGTCCTCGGTGAATGATAACAGTTGGGGTTATTTCCTTTTCTGCAAGGTAAATGGCGAGTTGCTTTTGTGCCTCTTCATCTTCGGGTTCGGTGAGGGGATTGTTGGCAAAAATCACGATTGGCTTGCCGGAAACAGACGTGAGTGTCGTCCAGTATTTGCTTGGGTTTATCTTCCACTTGCCATCTTTGAAGCCATTTAGAAAGCTATTGAAAGAAGCCTTGCCATCTTCGTCTCCATAAAAGAAAACTTGCTGATATACTATGCCGGAGTCATTAACAAGATTCTTGTATTGCACAAGATTAACAGGCGGCAAGCTAAGCACTTCCGATTGTTGTTGAATGGCTTCCTGATTATCGCTTTCTTTCAACCCATTAAAAAGTGTGGCTAAGAGCGCATACACTCTCATGCCTTTCATGCTACGTTCTTTGTAAGACCGTTCGTAATTATTCCTTACCTCGTTTTGAAGAAAAGTGAGCAACTCCTGATCGCTGATGCTGCCAAATGCGTCTGCAACATCTACAGCATCTTCAAGTTCATCTTCATCGCCTTTGTCGAGGTTGGCGATAAAGTCAGTCATTAGTTGTGTTTTCTTATCCTGCTCTATAGTGGCAAGGAAGGGGCTTAGGGTGTTATAACCTGCACACATTCTAATAAAGGTTCGGAACTTGTCGTAGCGCACCGATTGCAGCAGTTGATCGCCTTTTATAGAATCGCGCATACGCTCTATCATTCGCTTGAATGTGCCGGTAAATGTGCTGGTGTAAATTTCGTCTTGTCCGTACACCATTATAAAATATAGTTCGTGTGGCTTAAACCCATCAATTATTTTAAAACGAACAGGGTCTTTAGCATCGTGGAGGTCATTCATTTCGCGCACATATTTCAGTCCGCGGTATTGCAATTCAGAGGTAAGGGTTTGGTCGCCAAGGCCGCTTGTGTTTTCTACTTTCAGTTGTATGAGGCTTCTGTAAAAAAGATCGGGACTGGCAGTGATCTGGTCTATTTCTTCAATAGTCTTTTGCTTGTTGTGTACCCAGCTAAGAAAGGCCATTGCTCTGAGCGGCGATTTAGAATCGCTGGCAATAAGCACAATAGTTTGCACCAAAGGATCATCGCATTTACGCACTGCATTGCTCAATGTATAGTTGGTAGAAGATGCGTAGTTATATACTTTACTGGGATCTACTTTTGCAGCCGAAGCAATTATCTCACATGCCCAGGGTTCTTTGGCAAATTCGTTCAGCCTGCTAATCATCATCACCGGTTCTTTCTTTCCTACCTGAGTAAATACGTGTGCCCGCGCTTCCTTGTGTCCGTCGAACAGTTGGGAATTATTAAGTGAATAGATGTCGGCATGGCTGCGTACAAAATCCATCAGCTTTCCTTCATGCTTTGCAATCAACATTCCACGAAAATTATTTACCGTCCTTCTCCAAAAAACAGGATCCACTTTAGTGTCTTTGTTGAACTTCAACACCATTTCGTGCAGGTCGGAGAGATAGCGAATCTTTTGTTGTCCTTCGGCTGTGGTAGCATCATTGTTGAAAGGCATGTTTTCAACCATTATCTGCATTTGATCTACATCTCTCAATAGCGCTTGAGTAAGTAAATTGGATGCTATCGTATCTTCTGCATAGTAGATCATGCCATCGCTCGATTTGCCATCGAAGGCACTTGCAGTTTTTTGCGCACGATCAATTTTATCATGCCACATTTTTCTTTGCAGCGGTATTGGGTTTACCAACGTGTCAACATCGTAAATGGTAAGTTCGTTTGCTACTTTCCTTCTTTTTTTGCGTTGCTGTTGCGCATCGCTTGTATCGGGCAACATCAGCAATAACATCATCACCGCACAAACCGCAAAAGAGATTTTTTTCATCATGGAAAACTTAATAATTCTTTATGACAACAACGATAGCTTCACTAATCACTGATTGGTGAAAACTATATTGGGCCTGCATATTACGACAAAATGAAACTACTGTGGTGTTAAAGTAAGCCTACCATTCAGGGTAAAGAGGAAATGCTTTCATAAACTCATTTACCTCGCCCCTCACATTGCTTATCACATCTTCGCTATCCGGGTTCATCAGCACTTTATCCAGCCATTCAACTATCTGCGGCATGTGTTCTTCTTTCAATCCGCGAGTGGTTACTGCCGGAACGCCTACACGAATTCCCGACGTAACGAAAGGAGATTTATCATCAAACGGAACCATGTTTTTATTCAGCGTAATGTCCGCTTTTACCAAAATATTTTCTGCTTTCTTGCCGCTGATATTTTTATTGCGAAGATCAATAAGCAACAAATGGTTGTCGCTGCCGCCGGAAACGATGTTGTAATCTTTTGCAAGAAATGCACTTGCTAAAGCCTGCGCATTGCTAATTACTTGCTTACCATAACTAAGAAACTCAGGTTGTAAAATCTCGAAAAAGGAAACAGCTTTTGCAGCAATCACATGCTCTAACGGCCCACCCTGAATACCCGGAAACACGGCAAGGTCTATCAACTGACTCATCATCCGCACATCTCCCTTAGGTCCCTTCAAACCCCAGGGATTTTCAAAATCATTTTTCATAAGAATAACACCACCGCGAGGCCCACGCAATGTTTTATGCGTAGTGGAAGTAACAAAATGACAATGATCGAATGGACTGTTTAAAAGTCCCTTAGCAATGAGACCTGCAGGATGCGCAATATCGGCAAGCACCAGTGCGCCAACCTTATCTGCAACTGCGCGAATGCGTGCATAATCCCAATCGCGGCTATAAGCAGAAGCGCCACAAATAATCATCTTTGGTTTGTGCTCAAGAGCCTGCGCCTCCAAATGATCGTAATCAATCAAACCATCTTCTTGGCGCACACCATAATGAAGGGCACTGTATAATTTACCCGAATAATTTACCGGCGAACCATGTGTAAGATGACCACCCATGCTCAGGTCTAAACCAAGTATCACATCACCGGGTCGCAAACAAGCCAACATCACCGAAGCATTTGCCTGCGCTCCACTATGCGGTTGCACATTGGCATAAGCCACTCCAAATATTTCCTTAGCACGATCTATTGCGAGCTGCTCGCTTTGATCTACCACTTCGCAACCACCGTAATAACGCCTGCCCGGATAACCCTCGGCGTATTTATTCGTCATCACATTACCCATTGCCTGCATTACCTGCATGGAAGTAAAGTTTTCGGAAGCAATCAATTCCAATCCGCGGCGCTGGCGCTCCAATTCTTCATTTATAAGGTTGAATATGGCTGTATCTCTTTGCATGATTCGTATTAAAATTTTGCGCTGCAAAGTAGTAATTTTTCATGGGCAATTGGTAATGGTAAAAGCGGAAGTAACGGCTGTAATTCAGAAAGGGAAAATCAGGGTTTTGGTGTATTGTACACGAAATCCATCTACAATATTTTCACGCTAAGAAAAAAACACTTTTATATGAAACAACTCACCACTTTCGCAATCTTAGCAACACTTCTAACGCTTGGTTGCAACAAAAGTTCCAGCAACAACAATAACACAACAAGCTGCACCTCCGGCCCGATATGTACTTATACTTTAGCCTCCGGAGAAACTGCAGGCACAACCGCGGCCGGCATTATCGGAACCCACACACTCGTGTATGATTCAATAACAGCGGGTGCACCTTTCCCGCACGGGGCTTCTGCAATATTTGAACTTACAACCGACAACAAACTGGTAGTAACCTACAACGGCAAGTGCGTAACGCTTGTAAATCCCAAGAAAACCAGCGCCAGCGAGGTATCTTTTAAAGACAATTGCCAGTTTAACGTGTGGTTTGCTGCATCAGAGAAAAATACCGGCGGACTGAATGAGGTGAACGTAAGTTCTCTTACAGGACAGTTTTACGGGCAGTTTAAAAAATAACATCTTTAAATAACAGGGATGTAAAGAGGTTTCCCGCAGAAAACGCAGAGATTTTCGCAGATATCGCAGAGTTCAGCGTTTTCTGCGGGACTATTTTCTGCTTAGCATCTGCGGGAAATTTATTTTGGGTTTGGGAATTGAGATTTACCCGCTGTTTATCAACAATTTCTTCCCCCTTAGTTTTGTCTAAATGAAAATCGTGAACAACAAAATTTACCACCTCTCCACCTGCGATACCTGTAAGAAAATATTGAAAGAAATCAATGCGGCGCCACATGATTTTGAAATCCAGGACATTAAAATCCATCCGCTAACAGAAAAGCAAATTGACGCGCTTGCAAAACGAGCAGGTAGTTACGAAGCTTTGATCAGCAAAAAAGCTACGCTTTGGAAAGAGCGTAAACTTTCGGATAAGAAATTATCGGAAGAAGATTACAAAAAACTATTGCTGGAACACTATACTTTTTTGAAAAGACCTGTGATTGATTATAACGGGAAGTTGTTTGTGGGAAATGAGAAGAAGACTGTGGGTGCGATAAAAGAAGCGTTGGTATAAGCATTAGCACATCATCAACTTCTCTCTTCAGAGCGAAGCGAAGAAAAATTAGCATATCAGCACATTGAGTATCTTGCAGCTCCAAATTTGAGATTAAAAGAATGGACTTTAAGCGATACCTGATTACTGCTGCTTTGCCTTATGCCAATGGTCCGGTTCATATCGGTCATTTGGCGGGCTGCTATATTCCTGCCGATATTTATGTGCGTTACCAACGGGCGCAAAAGCGCGATGTAAAGTTTGTGTGCGGCAGCGATGAACATGGCGTACCTATTACTATCCGCGCTATGAAAGAAGGCATTTCGCCTCAGGAGGTAGTGGATAAATATCACGCAATCATAAAAGAAAGTTTTGCACAAATGGGTATCTCCTTCGATATCTATTCGCGCACTTCTAATAAAATCCATCACGAAACCTCGCAGGATTTTTTCAAAAAACTTCATGATGATGGCGTATTTGAGGTAAGAGAAAGCGAGCAATATTATGATGAGGAGAAACAAATGTTTCTTGCCGACAGATACATTGTAGGTACTTGTCCGGTTTGCAAAAACGAAAATGCGTATGGCGATCAGTGTGAGAAATGCGGCTCTACCCTATCTCCCGAACAACTCATCACCCCCCGCAGTGCATTGAGTAGCGCTGTTCCTGTAAAGAAAAAAACACAGCACTGGTATTTTCCATTGAATAAGTATGAAGATTGGTTGAAAGAATGGATCGTAGCAGGAAAGAAAGACGAATGGAAAGCAAATGTGTATGGTCAGTGTAAAAGCTGGTTGGATGCAGGTTTGCAGCCCCGCGCCATGACCCGCGATAGTAGTTGGGGCGTTCCAGTTCCGCTACCCGATGCACAGGGAAAAGTGCTTTATGTGTGGTTCGATGCGCCAATTGGTTACATCAGCGCAACGAAAGAACTGACACCCATGTGGAGCGACTACTGGCAGCAGGAAGATACTAAGCTGGTTCATTTCATTGGAAAAGACAACATTGTTTTTCATTGCATCATTTTCCCTGCCATGCTGAAGGCACATGAAAAATATGTATTGCCGGAGAATGTGCCCGCTAATGAGTTCCTGAATATAGAAGGAGAAAAAGTTTCTACCTCGCGCAACTGGGCGGTGTGGGTGAATGAATATTTGCAGGACTTCCCCGATCAGCAAGATGCGTTGCGCTATGTGCTTTGCGCCAATGCACCGGAAACTAAAGACAATGATTTTACCTGGAAAGATTTTCAAACCCGTGTAAACAGTGAGCTTTCAGGCAACCTCGGCAACTTTGTAAACCGTGCCTTTGTGATGATGCACAAGCTTTGCAAAGGACGAGTGCCTGCATTACATGAGGAGGTGCTGAACGACCTTGACAAAGAACTAATTTTCCAAATCAAGAACGCTAAAGCAGAAATTGAGGCGGACCTTGAAAACTATAAATTCAGGGAAGCGCTTTCCGAGATCATGGCGCTTGCTTCAAAAGGCAACAAATACCTTCAGGTAAATGAACCCTGGAATCTTATAAAAACACTTGAAGCAAATCCTGAAAACCAAAAACGTATAGATAACTGCATCCATCTTTCCCTGCAACTTTGTGCAAACCTTGCTATCCTTATCAATCCATTTCTTCCTTTCACCGCACAGAAAATGTGCTACATGATGAAAGTGGTGGAGCGAATGCTGGAATGGGAAAATGCAGGAAGAATTGATCTGCTGAAAGTAAATTATCCTTTACGCGAACCGCAGATATTGTTTAAGAAAATTGAGGATGCGGATGTTGCAGCACAGGTTGAAAAATTGAAAGGCGGGAAGAAAATGGAAAATGAAAAAGGTAAAATGGAAAATATACAACGTGTGGAAAATGAAAAAGGTAAAATGGAAAATGGAAAACAAAACGAATTAACTAATCAACCAGTCAACCTATCAACAAATCAACCTATCAACAAACCAACAATCCAATACGATGATTTTGCAAAAATGGATTTTCGTGTAGGGACTATTTTGAATGCGGAGAAAGTAGAAAAAGCGGATAAACTGTTGAAACTGGAAGTGGATATGGGCACTGAAAAGCGAACGATTGTTTCGGGTATTGCCATGCACTTTAAACCGGAAGAAATAGTAGGGAAACAAGT
>CALMWT010000012.1 GCA_937870855.1 uncultured Taibaiella sp. | reverse complement strand
CGACCCAAGACTTGACGTGTATTACTACCTTACTCCTTACCCCAAAAAATCTCTTCGCTTTGAAATTGGAATAGCATCGCAAAACGATAGCCGCATGGGAACTACCTCAAGTATTAGCTGGCGCAACCGAAATGCTTTTCGTGGTGCAGAGTTGCTTGCAGTTACTTTGCGTGGTGGCTACGAAGCGCAGGCGGGTGGCAATGTGCAGCGCCCTCCGGCGTTTGAAGGCGGTGCAGAAGTAAGTCTTACTGTGCCACGTTTCATCATTCCGTTCATCAAAATAGTTCCATCAAGCATGTTCATTCCGCGAACTACTATACGCGCGGGCTACGACATTTCCGTGCGCAGCAAACTTTATCGCATCCACTCCGGCAGAGTTTCTTACGGCTACCAGTTCAAAGAAGATATTCGCAAAGAGCATCAACTTTTTCCTATCAACATCAACTATGTGCGTACCGATACCATCGGTGTGCCAACGCTTACTTCTATCAATTTCAGCAACATCATTTTTAACGGACTTATCATAGGCCCTACTTATCAATACACCTACAATAGCCAGGCGGCAGGGATGAGAAGGGATAATTATTTCTTCGACGGGTTGATTGACCTTTCCAACAATATTCTTGGCCTCGTTCAGGGTGCATCGCAGGAAACACCCAAACAGATATTCAACACCACCTACGCGCAGTACCTGAAGTTGCAAGCCGATGGCAGGTATTACTTCAACTATTCCCCATCGCACAAAAATAATATTTGGGCAAACCGCCTGTTGATAGGATACGGGCATCCCTGGGGAAATTCAAGACAACTGCCCAACATCAAACAATTCTTTTCCGGTGGCGCCAGTAGCCTTCGCGGTTTCCCATCGCGCCTGGTAGGTCCCGGCACTTTCAACGACCAATATCTTTATGGCGATGCGCCACGCCAGCGTTTTGTGGAAATGCTGGGCGATGTAAAGCTTGAAATAAACACAGAACTGCGTGCGAATTTGTATCAGTTTTTAAATGGCGCTATCTTCTTCGATGCCGGAAATATCTGGACTGCTTACGATGACCCACGTTTTCCAGGTGGCAAATTCACCGGAAATTTCTACAAAGAATTAGCCGTAAATGGTGGTTTAGGATTAAGACTGGATTTCAACATTCTTCTTATCCGTCTTGACCTCGGCATACCTTTACGCAAGCCCTGGCTACCAGAAAAAGAACGCTGGGTAACCAACCAAATTGACTTTGGCAACTCCTCGTGGCGCAACGACAACCTTATATTCAATTTGGCAATTGGGTATCCTTTTTAGAGACGACACTTCAATTGGTGTTGTTGCCGCCGATACGTTTAACCTGGCTTCGCTAACATGTGGATCAACATTGTTGCATAATTATTGACTGAAAACTATATTTGTAAAACATTCAGTTATGCTGCCATGTTTAGACTTTTCCTGCTTACTATTCTTCTCTATTTTCTAATTCTAACTAGTTGTAAAAAGAAGTTTACGGCGGAAGAATTGAATAACACATATGCACCAGCAATCGTTTTGATAAAGCATAGCTATCTCTATAAAATAAAGTTGGGTTCAGAGGAATACTATTTTAAAGATTATGATAAAGAAAGTGGAGAAACAAGCCAATTATTATCAAAGGACAGTGCCTATAAGAATCCCAACGTAGCATGGGGCACAGGCTTCTTTATTGATCCGGATGGTAAGATTCTAACATGCAAACACGTTGTAGATATTAAGCCAACAGCAGAAGACGAGAAAAAGATTTTGGCAAACCTCAGAAAGCAGTATCTCGGTAAGCAAGAAGAATTGACTTCAGAAAAAACTAAAATTGAAGAAGAATACTCGGCGATAAACAGCTATGTATCTAATTACTATTCTTACCTGAGCTATACTGATATCGCGAAATACAACTTGAAGAAAGAGGAACTTAAGGAAAGATACGACAACATAAATCTACTTCTGTCACTGATTGAAATAGTGCAAAGAGAACGTGACAATCCAGACAACTACGTAGCGAAGACATCTCTTCAATTTGGGATATTCCTAAACGGCCATAGTTATGATGATTTGAACGATTATATTGTATGCAAATCCACTAAAATCTCCACAGACGATAATGTAGACTTAGCTGTAATCGAAACCTCTGATAAAAAAACACCGGAGAAAATTAAACCAGTGGACTTTACCCGAATTTCTCAAATTGAAAAGGAGAAAATAAGTTTGAATGAGAAAGTGTACATGATCGGATTTAATGATGGCATCGTCATTGCGCAAACCACATCTGGCACTACACAAAGTATAAATTCTCAACTTACAGAGGGCAAAGTCAGTCAAAGTAGCGACGAAAACAAAATAATGTACACGATACCCGCTCTGCCTGGGTCTAGCGGAAGTCCAATATTTGATGAATATGGGCGAATTGTTGCGGTAAACTTTGCTGGTCGTATAAACTCACAAAGCTTCAACTACGGCATTCAGCCGATGAAAATAAAAACCTTCTTGGGAAAATAGTTTATTAAATTAAGAGAACTTATGAAAGCAATTTTGAACCTCAATCCACCAGAAAAATTCAGATTTGCCCAAAAGGTGTTAGTATTAGATGATTCCAGCAATACAGAAGCGATTGGAATTTTCAGACCATCATATTCCGACGGTTCATGGAGCGGTGATTTCGAAGTAGACCGGATACCACAAGGCGATGTCCGAGTCGTTTATCGCGGTGGCATTGCTGATGATGGTCAATTCGTTATTTGCCAAATTCTTCTTTCGACAAAAGAAGAATTTGCAAGTTTCTCAAAACTAAGCACCATGTTATCTCAAAATTAGCTCTGCTTTTCGTCAAATTCTCCCAAGCGGAGAATGGCTTCCGTCGTACTTTTAAGACCATTATCTTACTATGCGTACCATTCAAGGCAAAATATTTATCGGCGTTCCTACATCCACATGCTTATACAATTCATCCACTTCTTCATCGGTCACGGCGATGCAGCCATACGTCCAGTCTTTAAGTAAATGTGCCTTACCAATGTAACCTTGTCCGTTCGGCAAGCCATGTATTTTTACATCACCGCCAGGCGACTTTCCAAGACGTTTAGCAGCTAAACGATCTCTATTACTAGGGTAAGAGATACCAAGATTTTTATGATAACCGCTGTTCGCATTCTTTGCATTGATGTGATACAAGCCTTCGGGTGTGCGTTTATCGCCTTCATATTGCTTATGTCCTATTGGCTGTCTTCCCAACGCAATCCTGTAAGTTTTAAGCAACATTTTGTTTTGGAAAACGCACAGCGTTCGTTCATGCTTTATCACGACGATGCTATCCACTTTGCAATTCGCAGGTAGCGGCTTTACAGTTTCATCATTTGAGATGAGAATACCCGACAGTAAAATACCTGCGAAGAAGACCGACTGTATCACTGCAATTCTTTTGCTTACAGCCATAAAACACAGCGGAAGAATTTTTCCATAACCAAAGAAAACAGATGTCCTCTTATACCATTGTTAAGATTTGAAAATCACTATGAATGCAGAGTTCTTTTTTCGATAAATTGTGTAGTTCAAAAACAATCAGATGAATAGGCACATCCGTAAAGTTGCGGTAGTTGGTTCGGGTGTAATGGGTTCGCGCATTGCAGCGCATTTTGCAGGCATTGGCGTGCAGGTTTTGTTGTTAGACATAGCCTCCCCCAGCCCCTCCGAAGGAGGGGAGCACAGCCGCGACCGAAATAAGATCGTAAACGATGCTTTGAGTACAACGCTCCAAGCAAAGCCTTCTGCCGTTTATACAAAAGATGTTGCTTCACTTATCAAGACAGGCAACATTGAAGACGATCTTCATCGAATTTCCGACTGCGATTGGGTGATAGAAGTAGTGGTAGAACGGCTGGACATCAAGCAAAAAGTTTTTGAGCAAATAGAACAACACCGCAAACCCGGAACGCTAATTACTACCAACACATCCGGCATTCCCATTCACCTGATGAGTGAGGGAAGAAGCGAAGATTTTCAACAACATTTTTGCGGCACGCACTTTTTCAATCCGCCTCGTTATTTAAGATTACTCGAAATAATTTCTGCACCAAACACCAAAAAAGAAGTGGTTGATTTCCTGATGGAATACGGCGATCGCTTTCTTGGTAAAACAACAGTGCTCTGCAAAGACACGCCTGCGTTCATTGCCAATCGTGTTGGTGTGTTTGGTTTCATGGCTGTGTTTCATGCCATGCAAAAACTTGACTTGAATATTGATGAGATAGATGCTTTGACGGGAACCGTGCTTGGTCGCCCCAAATCTGCAACCTTCCGAACAGGCGATATAGTGGGATTGGATACTTTAGTTCATGTAGCAAAAGCGCTTCCTGAAAACGCACCTAACGACGAAGCAAAAGACATTTTCAAACTGCCGGTCTTTCTCGAAAAAATGGTAGCCAACAAATGGCTGGGCGATAAGACGGGACAAGGGTTTTATAAGAAAGTAAAAGCGTCATTCACTGCCTCTCCTGAAGCAAGAGGTGATGAAAAAAAGGTAGATGCGATTGGTGGAAAGAGTTCGGAGATTCTAACATTAAGTCTTCCAATGATGGAATATGAGCCGAAGAAGAAATCAAAATTTGCGACGCTTGAAGCGGCAAAGCCTGTTGATGATCTTGTACAGCGATTGAAGGTTTTATACAACGGACAAGATAAAGCTGGTGAGTTTTACCGCATTTTCCATCACCTCCTGTTTGCTTATGTTTCTAATCGTGTTCCTGAAATAGCAGATGAATTATACAAGATAGATGATGCGATAAAAGCAGGTTTTGGTTGGGAGATTGGTGCATTTGAAAGTTGGGATGCACTTGGCGTAGCAAAGACTTTGGAGAAGATGAAATCCGCTGATGTGAAAGTTGCGCCCTGGGTAGATGAAATGCTTGCTAAAGGCTTTACCAGTTTCTATAAAATCGAAAACGGAGAAAGAAAGTATTACGATCAACGAACACAATCTTATCAACCTATACCCGGAGCAAATACTTTCATTATACTCGAACATCTACATGAAAAGATCGTTTGGAAAAATAGTGCATGTGTCTTGTACGATATAGGGGATGATGTAATAGCGCTTCGCTGGAATACAAAGATGAATAGCATTGGCGGTGAAGTGCTGGAAGGCGTAAATAAGGCGGTGGCGATTGCAGAAGAAAAATATAAAGGTCTTGTGATCGCTAACAATGGTGCAAACTTTAGCGCGGGTGCGAATGTAGGTTTGATCTTCATGTTCGCCATCGAGCAGGAATATGATGAATTGGATTTTGCGATTCGTCAATTTCAGAACACTACGATGCGCCTGCGTTACAGCAGCGTGCCTGTTGTAGTTGCGCCGCATGGCATGACGCTTGGCGGTGGTTGTGAAATGTGCCTTCATGCTGATGCAGTACAAGCAGCAGCAGAAAGCTATATCGGTTTGGTGGAGATGGGCGTGGGTCTTATTCCCGGTGGTGGTGGAACAAAGGAACTTGTTTTACGTGCATCTGACAGGAATATAAAAGAGGATGTGGAGCTGAATTACCTGCAAAATATGTTCATCAACATTGGCACTGCTAAAGTTGCTACTTCCGCACATGAAGCGTTTGATAACTTCATTTTAAGAAAAGGAATTGACAGCATCAGCATCAACCCAGACAGAAGAATTGCAGATGCAAAACGAAAAGTTTTGATGCTGCATGAACAAGGTTATACACAACCTGTGATGAGGACGAAAATAAAAGTGCAGGGACGTGGAGGAATGGGGGCTTTGCTTTCGGGCATTCACGGCATGTGGCGAGGCAATTACATTTCCGATTACGACAAGTTCATCGCAGAAAAGCTGGCGCATGTAATGTGTGGTGGCGACCTGACGCAAGCAGGTTTTGTAAGTGAACAATATTTACTCGATCTGGAAAGAGAAACATTTTTAGGCCTCTGCGGACAAAGAAAAACATTAGAAAGGCTGCAGAGTATTTTACAAACCGGAAAGCCGTTGAGGAATTGATCGAACTGGGGTTATAAAAGTAAATTTGCATGAAACACACAGGCATGAAACAGTTAGTTGAGATAGATACCGGAACGAAGATTGGCAAAAGCATTGCCTCGCTATTGCAAACATTGAGCACCGAAAACAAAAGCATTCATTTTCTTACAGACAAAGAACTGGAAGCAAAGGAAGATATGGTACTCGCTACAATGATTAAGAACGGAATTAAGAGCGGAAAAGCAAGCAAAAAAACGTTGTTCAAAACACTTGGCATCGAATGAACATTGAGGCTACCAAAGATTTTTTGAAGCAACTCAAAAGCTAAAGAACCAGTCTTTAAATAAACACGTCAAGCAGGTAGTGCAAGAAGTAATCGCAGCAAATAAAATAAGTGATGTGAAAAACTTAAAGAAACTTACAGGCTTCAATGACTATTACAGAATCCGAATTGGAGATTACAGAATTGGAATTTTTCTGGATGGAGAGACCGTTTGGTTAGCTGCATTTGCACACCGAAAAGACATCTATACTTATTTTCCCTAAAACCAATGTTGAATCGTGAAGCATATCCTCTTACTTTTTTTATTAGCTTTTTCTTTTACTGCAAACGCGCAAAGCGATCCTGTATCGCAGGCAAGAATATTTACGGAGCAAAAGGATTACCGAAAAGCCATTGAGCTTTACGCACAACTGTATGAACGAGGTCCGTTAACTACTGATGTTTACGATGAATATCTAAAGGTTTTACTCCTGGATAAAAATCACAAAGACGCAGAAAAACTTGTTGAGCGTCATCTGAAAATCAAGCCGCAGGATGCAATGCTGATTATAGACCTCGGAAAGGTTCATCTATCATCAGGTAAGGAAAAAAAAGCGGAAGAGCAGTTTGAAAAAGCAGTGCAGATGATTAATGGGGATGACATACTTACAACAAAAATGGCGAGCACCTTCGTTGGTCTGAAGCAGGATAAATATGCGATCAAAACCTACGAACGCGCTATCGAAATCATTCGCAATCCTTACTTCTACAGCACCCCGCTTGCAAGACTCTATGCCAAAACGGGAGACATTGACAAAGCAGTAAACACCATGCTTAGTGTAGGTCCCATGCAAATGCCCGGTGTTGAAGACACAAAATCAACGATGCTGGAGTTGTTGGGAAGCGATCCTAAAAAATTACAACTCGCACAAAAAGCTTTGATAAAACGAATTAATGAACAGCCCGAAAATTCATGGTTTGCTGAAATACTTACCTGGCTTTATACTCAAAAAGATGATTGGGAAGGTGCGCTGATACAAATACAAGCGCTTGATGAACGCAATCAGGAAAACGGAGCGCGACTTGTAGAATTTGCGCGAACTGCCAACAAAGAAGAACAGTATGGAATTGCCATAACTGCACTTGAGGCTGTTGTGGAAAAAGGAAAAGGTCAGCAGATGTATGCCATTGCAAAAGCAGAAAAGTTGAACGTGATGATGCAGCAGTTGCAAAACAATCCTGCTTTTACACCAGAAGATGTAAGCAAATTGCAGAAAGAGTACGAACTATTTTTTACTGAGTTCCCTCAATACTACAATACAGAAAGCTTGCGCGATTATGCGATGCTCGAAGCACAGTATGCGGGAGATGTGCAGAAAGGAATTGCACTACTTAAAACCGCTATTGAAAAACCGGGCGCACGAAGAGATTTTAATGGTTGGGCAAAACTGCAATTGGGAGATTACTATCTTCTCTCTGGAAAAATCTGGGACGCTTCTCTTACTTACAGTCAGGTGGATAAAGATTTTCGGGAAGATATGCTTGGCGAGGAAGCGCGTTTCAGAAATGCAAAACTTGCGTACTATCGCGGCGACTTTGACTGGGCACAAGGGCAACTTTCTGTTTTGAAAGCATCTACTTCTGAACTTATTGCCAACGATGCTTTGTACTTGTCGGTTTTAATTACGGAGAACATACCGCCTGATAGCAATCTGGTTCCGCTGGAGCGATTTGCTTACGCAGACTTGTTGCTATTTCAAAACAAAGACAAAGAAGCTGCGCAATTACTGGACAGTATTTCACAAACTTATCCTAAGCATCCGCTGAATGACGACATAATGATGCTGCGCGCAAAGATGGCGGTGAAGCATCGGGATTATAATAAGGCGCTCGACTATCTGAGAGAAGTCTATGAAAAGTTTGAGAAGGATGTGTTAGCTGATGATGCGATATTCCAAACTGCGGAAGTTTATGATCATTACTTAAAGCAACCTGATAAGGCGAAGGAATTTTACGAAAAATTAATTCTTGATTTTCCCGGTAGCACTTATGTACAAACTGCAAGAGCAAAGTTGTCGGAGTTACAAAATAGCACATCCCCTTTGCCATAGTTAAGCAAAAAGTTTTTGTACTTTTTCATGGTACAAGTTTTGCATGAAACGCTGGCAGGCATCAAAAGCATATTTCTGGGAAGCAGCACCTTTCTTTCGATTGCTGCTGCCGCTAATTTTTGCCATAGTTTGTTACGATAAAAATTTACTTCCCGCATTAGATTATACCACGCTCTTTTTTGCACTCGCAGGAACCTTAACGCTTAGTGCTGCTTTCAATCTTTATAAATCTCTTTCTGAAGTTATTCGCTTTGCAAACAGTTTTCTGATACATGCAAGCATATTCCTCAGCGGCTGGTTTTTGTGTTTTTTAAACGATACACGAAACGATGAACACTGGTTTTGCAACCAATTGCAAACTGTAGAAATTTTTCAGGTAAAGATTCTCGAA
This sequence comes from uncultured Taibaiella sp., assembly GCA_937870855.1. Classification (GTDB taxonomy): domain Bacteria; phylum Bacteroidota; class Bacteroidia; order Chitinophagales; family Chitinophagaceae; genus JAFIGV01. Next base: position 114,725 of record CALMWT010000012.1, on the reverse strand, counting down.
AAGCCCGCAGAAAAAGCAAACACATGGAAGCTAAAAGTTGAATTACTTAAAAGCTACAATTCTCAGCAACCGCAGTATGTAAATGGCAAAGCATTCGTTTACGTTTATAAAGACAAAGAATCCTTTTCATTGGAGCAAGGCGATGTAATTTTTGTTCCGAATAAATGGGTAACTATTAAGAATGCAGGCAATCCCTACGAATTTGATTACGCCCGTTTTTGCCATTACAACAACATCTATCATCAGCAATTCATCGGTCGAAATGAAGTTGTAGTTTATAAGAAAACTACTTCAGAAAAATCACTTGTTGATGCCACACACGCCTGGGCAATGAACGCGCTGAATCGTTACATTAAAGACACTGCAACGCTTGGATTAATGCAGGCAATGCTGCTTGGTGATGAAGTAAATTTTGATCCTGAACTCCGTCAAACTTACGTGGAGACAGGCATCATTCACATAGTTGCTATTTCCGGCGGTCACGTCATCATCTTTTTTCAAATCATTAGTCTGTTATTCTTCTGGCTGCGCAACAAACGATATGAGAAGCTGAAGTATCTGATTGCAGTTCCGCTTGTGTGTTTTTACGTTGCTGTAGCGGGCGCTCCTACATCTGCTATTCGTGCAGCGATCATGTTTTCATTCATTGCACTCGGATTAATGTTGCAGAAAGACAAGCAGCCGCTAAATCAACTTTTCACCACCGCCTTCTTTATGTTGTTGTACGAACCAATGTGGCTTTTTTCCGTAGGCTTTCAATTATCATTTTCTGCTGTGCTCTCGCTCATACTTTTCTATAAACCTGTGTATCGCTTACTGCCGTTGACAAATCCTGTCGCTAAAAAAATATGGGGCGCTGCGGCTGCAAGCATCGCCGCAGAAATAATCATTGCACCGATTGTTATTTTTTACTTCCACTTGTTGCCTGTTACTTTTTTGTTTGCAAACGTCATCGCATACATGTTTATGGGTGCAACATTATCCGCGGGATTACTGCTTATCAGCATCAGCAGCTTTGAAACGATTTCCACTCTTTTAGCTGATGCGCTTACTTACTTTGTTCGAGGCTTTAATTATCTGATTGCACTTTTTCAAAAACTTAATCCTGATTCTTTCAAACATCTCTATTTATCATTCGAAGAGTTGATTGTAGTGTATGTCTTGATAGCTGCCTTCGCGGTCTTTTTCCTGAACAAACAACGCAAAGCTCTGTTCATAGGATTAGCATCTACTTGCCTGTTGCTGTCATTACTGATCGTAAGAAAGTGGAACAATTTGCATCAACAACAATTCATCGTTTACAACATCAATAAAAAAACTTACGCAGAGATAATTTCAGGAAATCATTACGCATCGCTAATAAATAGCCACAGTATCAATCCTTATTCCGATTATGCTACTAAAGAACTGCATATTGCCTCGGGAGCATGGAGACAGAAAAATTCGGAGATGAGTGATGTAATAAAAATTAAAAACCAAACTGTATTCCTGCTTCAAGAACCGATTGCTATTGATTCTGCATTATCTCGGAATGTTGACTACTTAATGATCGGCTATCCTGTAAAGGATTTTAACGCTCCTGCTTTGCAACGTTCTTTTTGTTTTAAGAAACTTGTTGTAGCCAGCAATCAGAAAAGATATATCGCCGAACAGTGGAGAGATAGTTGTTTGAAGCATAATATTCCTGTGCATTTTACCATGTTCGATGGAGCATTCGTTTTGAAGTAAACCTTCCAGGTTTTAGAAGCTTTGAAGGTTTAGGATTGTTTATCTTCGCGGCCATTTTTTCAACATCAATATTTCTTCAATGAACCGCAAGATTCAAACCGCATTGATCTCTGTTTTTTACAAAGATGGACTGGAGCCAGTTGTGCGCAAACTGCATGAGTTGGGTGTTACCATTTATTCAACGGGTGGTACGCAAACTTTCATTGAAGGATTAAATATTCCCTGCGTTCCTGTTGAAAATATAACCAGTTATCCTTCCATTCTTGGCGGTCGTGTAAAAACATTGCATCCCAAAGTGTTTGGCGGAATTCTTGCCCGCAGAGATTTTGCAGATGATCAGCAGCATGTGAAAGAGTATGAAATTCCTTTGCTTGATCTTGTGATTGTTGACTTGTACCCTTTTGAAGAAACAGTAAAAATCCTCTCCCCAACCCTCTCCGACGGAGAGGGAGCTACCGACTCAGAGCAAGCGATTATTGAAAAGATAGACATTGGGGGACCTTCAATGATACGTGCAGCAGCCAAAAATCATAAAGATGTTGCAGTGATAGCAGCAAAAGAAGATTATGCTGAATTAGTAATCTTACTCAATGCACAAAACGGAGAATTAAGTTTAGAACAACGTAGAACTCTTGCGGCAAAAGCTTTTGACGTAGTAGCACATTATGATGTTGCGATTGCAAATTATTTTTTAGAAAAAACAGGAGCAGGTTCTTTTCAAGTTTCTGTAGGCAATAAACAATCTTTGCGCTACGGCGAAAATCCCCATCAACAGGCAGCATTTTACGGAGACATTGATAGCTTATTTGAAAAACTAAACGGTAAAGAACTTTCGTACAACAATCTTGTTGATGTTGATGCCGCTTCTCAGATTATTTCAGAATTCAACCAACCTGCTTTTGCTATCATCAAGCATACGAATGTTTGCGGTGTAGCATTGGCAAATGATGTGGTAAGCGCGTGGGATAATGCTTTAGCTGGCGATCCTGAAAGTGCATTCGGTGGGGTGCTAATCACGAACCAAACTATCAACACAGAAGTTGCGCAAAAGATCAATGAACTGTTTTTTGAAATTTTGATTGCGCCTTCTTTTGACCAAGATGCTTTGAAACTGCTGAAAGGAAAAAAGAATAGAATGCTCTTGCAGCAAAAGCAATCATTCTATCCTGAAAAAGAATTTAAACGGGTGCTAAACGGTGTGTTGACACAGGCATCCGATAAGAGCAATTATGAATTTTGGAAAGAAGAAGGTGCGCGTGAATGTACCGAAGTAGAAAAAGAAAACCTCGCGTTCGCAAACATCGTATGCAAACACCTTAAATCGAATGCAATTGCAATAGTGAAAGATAAAAAACTTGTGGGTAAAGGTTGCGGACAAACAAGCCGAATTGATGCGTTGCGACAAGCTAGTGAAAAAGCAAAGCAGTTTGGTTTCTCGCTTGAAGGTGCAGTTTTAGCATCTGATGCATTCTTTCCTTTCGATGATTGCGCGCGGATGGCACACGATGCGGGAGTTACTGCTATCATTCAACCTGGAGGCTCAGTGCGCGATAATGATACGATCAGCTATTGTAAAGAAAACGGAATGGCGTTGGTGTTGACGGGTGTAAGACATTTTAAGCACTAATCTTCATTCATAACAACATGAACTTAGTGGAAGCGTTTTACACTAAGTTTTTTATTTTGACTGAATGGTTTCCATTATCGTTGATAGCGACATTATACTTCGCACGTTTACGCCGCAGGATGCACAAACACTTTTCGAAACGATAGATGCAAATCGCACACATCTACGTCCGTGGTTGTCGTGGGTGGATGGAACAACGAAACAAGAACATTCCCTTGCTTTTATTGAAGATGCTTTATCTCAGCTACAAAGTCAGCAGGGAATTGCTTTGGGTATTTTTCTGAATGGAAATGTTATTGGAACTATAGGTATGCACCAATGGAATCATGCGCTAAAGAAAGCACAGATTGGATACTGGATAGTTAGAGAGCATGAAGGAAAAGGATTACTTTCTAAATGCCTGAAACGATTTGTTGACTTTTTGTTTGATAAAATAGACTTGAATAAAATAGAAATCCATTTTGTTCCTGCTAATAAACGCAGCGCTGCTGTAGCCGATAAATTCAACGCAAAAATTGAAGGTGTGCTACGCGATAGTTATTTAAGAAATGGAAAACTTGAAGACCTTGTAATTACAGGAATATTGAAACACGAATGGAACCAGGATTTGCAGGATTAAAAGATTTCCGGATTTAGAGATAAAAAAAAGATTCTGAGAATCATAGTTTAATCGCGGTCATCCTGATTCATTTTCTCCCACATCTCTGGAATACGTTTGATCCAATTCAACTCTTTCATTTTCGTTTTTGCATCTTCTACCGGGCTACCGAAATAAATTTTACCTCCTTCAATGCTTGATGCCACGCCGCTTTGCGCATACACCACAGCGCCTTTACCAATCGTCAGATCTTTGCTCACACCTACTTGTCCCCAGAGAATTACTTCGTCTTCAATTATAGCTTTTCCGCCGATGCCTACTTGCGCGGCAAACAAACAATTTCTCCCTATCACCGCACCATGACCAATATGAATATGATTATCGAGCTTAGTGCCTTTGCCAATAATCGTATCGCCACTTACACCCTTATCAATCGTGCAACATGCGCCAATCTCCACATCATCTTCAATAATTACCCTTCCGCAACTTTCCAGTTTATCGTATTGCACCACTCTTTCTTTTCTTCTTTTAAAATAAAAAGCATCTGCACCAAGCACTGTTCCCGCATGGATAATTACATTGTCCCCGATGATGGTATGATCGTAAATAGTAACATTCGGATGTATCAAACAATTGTTACCGATGCGCACATCATTGCCCACAAAAGCTCCTGGCTGTATATGCGTGCCTTCACCAATTGCTGCACTCTCACTTATCATTCTACTGGCAGGCTCAAACGCCCGAAAATATTTTACCAGACTTACATAAGCGCTAAAAGGATCGGGGTGTATCAATAAAGTTTTTCCCGCAGGGCAATCCACTTCTTTATTGATAATGATAATGGTAGCTGCCGATTGCAAACACTTGTTGTAATACTTTTCAAAATCCACAAAAGAAACATCGCCTGCACGCACTTTATGAACCTCATTCATGCCGGTTGCTACCTGCTCCTCATTGCCCACAAGTTTTGCTCCGGTGTATTTTGCCAGCCATCTTACAGGCACCGCAGGATCGAGATTCATACCAAAAAGTTTGCGCAAAAATACAATCGCTGCTTTCTTAAACTATTTTTATTGCCTCAACCCAATGCCTTGCCATACATCAACTTCAACGGAAATCTTATTCCCGAAAAAGATGCGCCCGCACCGATACAAAGCAGTGTATTTCGCTTTGCCGATGGCTTGTTTGAAAGCATGTTGGTGGTAGATGGCGTGGTGCAGTTGGCGCAGCTTCACTATGAAAGGTTGATGAAAGGAATGGCGCAGTGCAACTATGAGATTCCTTCCTGCTTCACCCAAAATTTTTTTGAAGCACAAACAAAAATAACCGTGCGTGAAAATGAAGGAAAGCATCAGCGGGTGCGGTTTCAGGTGAGTATGGAGGCGGGAAAATTTGCCTACCTCATAGAAACTTTACCGATAGAAGAAGATGTTTTTCTTTTCAACAAAGAAGGCTGGAAACTGGGTGTGATAAATATTTCTTTGAAAGATTTTGAACAGAGTGGCAACCTAAAGCGCATAAACATTCCGCTATACACACAAGGGGCAGACATGGCCGCGCAACAGGGCTGGAACGATGTGCTTTTATCGAAAGAAAATTATATAGTGGAGAGCGGCGGCGCCAATATTTTTTGGGTGAAAAATGGCATTATTTACACGCCGCCGCTGGCGCATGGTTGCATTGAGGGCACCATGCGCCGCCACATTACGGCCAGCCTTAGCCACCGTTTTTCTTTTCTCGAAGAAATTTTTACCCAGGAAAAAATGCTCGATGCGGATGAAATATTTCTTACCAATGCCATTCGCCGCATAAAATGGGTGGGGCAAATAAACCACCAAACTTACCCCTGCCGCCTGGCACCGACGCTGTATAACTTGCTGTTTTGAGAGAATAATATTCGGCGCACTACATATTAGAAATAGTTTTTGATATGTTTTTTATGACTGACTTTTTAGCTTGCACTTTGATACCTCCAGCTTGCTCGGAGCATCCTTTTCCTGTCAGACTGACAGAAAAAGGATGTAAAACACATCCAAAAGCCATCAAACTGCATCTTCGAAGATTCAAAGTGCAAGCTAAAGGATGCAAAGTGCAACCTCAAGGATGCTCGGAGCAACCTAAAGGATGCAAAGTGGAAGCTACAGGGCAAAGTGCATTGGTAAGGGTGGATTTTTATTAAAAATCCTTTAACAAAAAAGCTGAGGATATGGTACAGTGTTATTGAGTTCTTAAAAAAAAGCACTGCTATGAAAAGACTGATATTATTGCTGGGCGCGGTGGCGATGTGCACTACTACGGCACTGGCGCAACGTATAAAAGTAGGGCCGGAAATAGGGGTAAACTGGTCGAAATTTAATGTAGATGCGCGGGGAATTGATGAGGACGATTTTAAAATGCGCCCGGGTTTGAAGGTGGGCGGCATAGTGGATATTGGCTTCAACCGGATGTTTTCGTTTCAGCCGGGGGTGTTTTTCAATCAGAAAGGAAGCAGGGATAAATATTCGGAGGGAGTGGCGATGGGAAGGAGGTATATTGATGATAAATATCGCATCAATTATCTGGAGCTACCGATGAATTTTCAGTTGAAATTCGGGCATCCTTACCGTGGGCAATTTTTTATAGGTGCGGGGCCTTATTTGGCGTTTGCAATTGGCGGTGAGCGTGATTGGAAGGAAACTGTGAGAACGAACGACGGTACGGTGGTGTTTAGAGATGATGGCGATGAAGAACTGGAATTTGGGAACGATGATTTTGATGATAATTTCAGAGGATCGGATGCGGGGCTGAATTTGAACCTTGGTTTTATGGGTCCGCGAGGATTTTTTGTGAGGGGAAATGCAGGAATTGGGCTGGCGAATATAATGCCTGAAAGGAATGATGATTTCAGCTATAAAAATTTGTCGCTAAGCCTTACGTTGGGCATGTTGTTTGGCAATTGATTGTATTTTTTACAGTGGTTATGGAGCTGTCAAAATATTTTTTTGACGGCTCTTTTTTTGGAAAATAAGGGAGGCGAGAATAATGCCGTATAGCACACCTGCAATAGTGGTGTTTATGAGGTCGTCTCCTTCGTGGTAAAACTGTGTACGAAAAGCAAGTAGAGGAATGGGGGTGAGGGCTACAACTATCCAGTAGTATTTCCAGCAGTAGAGTGGTTTTGGCTTTGATACCGGCAGCAAGTATATCTGCCAGATAATGATGAGTAGCCCGATAATGCTATTGCTCCATTGCAGCCATTGGCGAAGTGTGGTTTCTACATCCGGGGCTATTTGTATTCCTGCTTTTTTGTGATAGCTGTAAGAGTCGGTGTGTGTTAATCTGTCCCATACAAGGTGGGTGAAAATGCCGATTAGTGAGGAAAGGATAATAACGCCGTATCGTTGCCGGAAAGTATTTATCCAATTGATGGAAAACGCACGTAGTCTGTTTGAAAGGAAAGAAGGTAACTGCTGCACCAGTGCATCGCGCACCACCAGATGAAATAAAAAAGTGAGCGCCACGCCCACAGGAAGATCGAACAACAGCATACCCACCCATGAATGACTGAATTGTTTGTAACCTCCGAGTTTTATAAAGGCTTCAAAATCGGGAGCGAGTGTACCTGCTATAAGTCCAGTCCACGAGTAGTATTTTGGGGGAATGTATTTGAAAGGAATAATGACGGCAGGGTGCGCAAAGGTTAGGGGCATACGGAAAACTAAGAGGGAATATCCTTTAAAAATCTTGCGGGATTGCCAGCGTATATACCTGGTTTGGAAATGTCTTTAGTTACCACACTACCAGCGCCAATCACCACATTGTCGCAAATGCCTACGGGAAGAATTGTGGCATTACTACCTATAGATACATGGTTGCCGATGGTGGTTTTCTTCCACTGCGTTTGATCTCCACCTGCCGGACCACCATTACTAAACAAATCATTTACGAACATCACGCCATGGCCTATGAAGCAATCGTTACCAATTGTCACCAATTCACAAATAAAACTGTGAGATTGCACTTTTACTCTATCGCCAATGGTTACGCTTTTTTGTATTTCTGTAAATGGGCCTATAAAACAATCGTTTCCAATAATGCAACCGTAAAGATTTACAGGTTCAACGATCTTTACACGTTTGCCAAAATTTACGTCAATGACTTTAGCAGTATAAATGGTAGGTGTGTTCATTAGTTCTTTTTTGTTGCGCCTGCTTTCATCACGAAGATAAAGTACGCCGGCTTTAACCATTATAAGGCTGGTAAATCAAAAAGATTTCTCGACCTTTGGAATGTTTTTTAGATATGGCTAATACATCTACACTATACCGTACTCATCACAAAAAAAGAATCAAAAAAAGTAAGAAGGTAACAAGGCTCCGTCAGATTATCCTTGTCACTGCATTTTACTGCATTGCTTACCTTGTTTTATTCTTTGTCTATTTTGCTGCTGGTGACAACAGTAATAAGGAAGGTTTTCTAAGAGGGGATGTCAACCGGATTATGAGCTATTTGCTTTTTGTGGCCTATGTACTCAATATTGCAGCTTTAGGCAAAAGTTTTTTTCTTGATAAAAAATTAGCGTCTTCGTTTTATCCCTACAGAATATTAGGCGTATTTCTTACACTGATTATTGTAGCTTTTTTCATAGTTAAGGTTGTGGATTATGAACAAAGTGCAACTAATGAATTTATGCAGGCGGAAATGCTGGGTGAAGAAGGAGAAGTTTATTAAGCAGTTTTTTTTCTGTTGATTCCCCGATAAGCTATTAGCTTCAAACCTATATAGCAAAATCCTGCGCCTAAGATTAATGCAGCAAGTACAAACGCGGAATTTCCACTGCATATCAGCAACCAGTTAATGAGCAATTGTACTAATCCATATCCCACGCTTACTATCAGGTGCGGCGTTTTGTATTCATTGCTGTAAAGCTGAAATAGATGTCTCCGATGCGCTTTGAAAATATTTTCCTTCAAGTACAATCGTTGAATAATCGTTAGAATGGTATCCACGCCATAAAGCAGCAGAAAGCCAATGTAATTAAGGTTTTGAGTAGTGGAAATTCTGCTTACTAAAAAGAAAATCACCAACACTGCCATTGACACACTTCCTACATCTCCTGCAAAACATCGCGCTCTTTTCCTGGCATTGAAAAAAAGAAATACAAGTACACCAATTATGGAAAAAAGGTGAAGTTCTTTCAATTGCAAATCGGGTTCTGTAAAGTATAAGGGAATGAGGATAGCAAGGCTGTAAAAACCTGTTATCCCGTTGATTCCATCCATGAAATTATACGCGTTAATTACTCCTATTACGAGCACAAGAATTACCACGATATAAATCCAATCAAGAGAAAAAAGACCTACTTCATGTAGAATGAGTAGTCCAGAGCATAAATGTGCAAAAAAACGAAGCGAGTTCGGCAGACTTCTGATATCATCTATAAAACTGACGCTGCCCGAAAGCAAAATAGCAATCATCAGGAAAGGATAAGCTCCACCATTCCAAACGGAATAAAGTAGGGCTGCAATTATGAAAATAATACCACCTCCACGTATTGTAGGATGTTTATGAGAACTACGCTCGTTGGGTTTATCGATGATACGGAAACGTTCGGCAATGCGGAAATACAAAAGCTCCAGCACAAACAAAATTGCGGCTATAAGAAGGTAAATAAGGTTATCCATAAATCACTTAAAAGGTGAGATTGGTTGCTGTAGTTATTTATGATTACTAAAAGAAGCAATGGTACGAATCAATCCTTCTCTCGCAGAGACTGGCATCTTATTAATGCCAAGTGCGCGTTTGATCTTTCGATTACTCACGGTATAGCTTTCCGTAAGTTTTTTCAGACGCTCTGAGTTTAGTGGAAGCCTTACTATGTCGCTGAGCTTTGCTACTGCACGGATAATAGAAGGATGTATATGCCACAATGAGGGTGTTTTTTGCTGCACCTCCGCAATAATTTTTACAACCTCAGTAGTAGCCAAGCTTTCGTCATCTGCCATGTTATAAATTCCCGATTCAATCTCTCCTGTCAACAACTCCTTTATCACAAAACAAAAATTCTCGACGCTTAAAAAAGATCGCTGATTTTCGAAGGCTGCTAACGGATAAGGAATTCCGCGTTTGGCAAATTGATAAAGCAAATTGAGATTGCCTTTATTTCCCGGCCCATGCACCATACAAGGACGGAGAATGTAATAGTTTTGAGTGTTGAATTTTGAATTTTGAATGATGTATTCTTCAGCTTTCAATTTCGACTTCCCATAGGGGGTTTGAGGATTTGCCAAAGCATCTTCTGTCAATATTTCTTCTACTGAATCTGCCGCAGCCTTTACACTGCTCACGTAAATAAATTTTCCTACACTTGCTTCCAGCGATAAATCGAACAATTTTTTTGTAAGACCGAAATTGATGTCAAAGTATTCCTGCGGTGAACTTGTATTTTTCGTATCGTGGGCTTTGCCTGCAAGATGAACAATCGCGTCATAGTTTGCAATATCATTTACAGTTAAGCTTTCCCAATTTAGATCTGCGTTTGCTTTTCCTAAAGTTTTGATCTCAATTCCTGAAATAGATTCTTTAAGATAAGGAATGAGATTACGCCCGATAAAGCCCGATGCACCCGTGATAATAATTTTCACTCCCTGCTAATTGAAAAGGAATTCAAAAGGTTTGAAAAAATATTTAGAGTAGATCATCAGGTAATTTGTGTAAACCTTATTTTCTTCACAACCTCTTTTTATCTCTCTGTTCAATGTAATAATGCTGTTGATATTCCGCGTGCTTGCACCACCCATGCGCATCTTTGTTGTTACAAACGGAAGGTATTTGAAATGCACTTTGTTCACCAACAAAAACCGTATCAGCAATTCATAATCAGCAGCTATTTTGTAATCAATCTCATAATACCCGTACTTTTCATAAACATGTTTTTTGCAAAAAAAGCTCGGATGTGGTGGCATGTAGCCCCACGCAAATCTTGAAGGACGCCAGTTCTTCGCGCAATAATGTCTTAGTGTTTTATCGTGATCTTCATCTTTTATAAAGACAATATCTCCAATCGTAGCATCTAAAATTTTGTCTTCAATAAATGCGCTTGCAATTTTAGAAACCGTATCGTTGCTGTAAAAAAAATCATCTGCATTCAATATTCCCACCACATCGCCCGTAGCCACTTTAATGCCTTTATTCATTGCATCGTAAATGCCTTTGTCTGCTTCGGAAATAAACTTTGAAACACGCTCGCCGTAACTTTTCACTATTTCAACTGTTCCATCAGTAGATTTTCCATCTACAATGATGTACTCAATATCTGCATAATCCTGCGCAAGAACTGAATCTATAGCGTGAGCAATTGTGGCAGCATTGTTATAAACAACAGTTACAATGGAAACTTTCATTCCTTACCGCTCAATCACACAATTTTCCAAAACCAACATATCCATCTGCGTGCGTAAAAAGCAGTTCAATGCTTCTTCGGGAGTATTTACGATTGGTTCGTTTTCATTAAAAGAAGTATTCAACAAAATAGGCACGCCTGTTTTCTCTCTGAAGCGGTCAATCAATGCCCAGTAGCGCGGACTTACATCTTTCATCACCGTTTGCAATCTACCAGTGCCATCCACATGCGTAACGGCTGGTATTTCTTTATGTTTTTCAGGTTTTATCGGAAATACTTTTTCCATAAAAGGAACGTCTTCCACTTTGGTAAAATAGTCTCCTGTATATTCTTTCAAAATAGATGGAGCAAATGGGCGAAAACTTTCTCTTCTTTTTATTTTGGCGTTCAACAGGTCTTTGGCTTTTGCATTTCTCGGATCGGCAATAATGCTTCTTGCACCAAGTGCGCGCGGTCCGAATTCTGCACGGCCGCTAAACCACCCCACTACACCCGGCTCTATGAGTTTTTCCGTAACCTTATCATACAGTGCATCATCATCCATGCGGGTGTAGCTTATACCACGCTCTTTCAGGTACGCTTCAATTTCTTCATTGGTAAATCTGCTGCCTGTATAGGCCGAATAAATTGCTTTGCCGCGAGGTTGCTTCAATTCATGATTGTAAACGTACAGCGCAGCGCCCATAGAAATACCAGCATCGTGACCGGCAGAAGGAATGTACAAATGCTCGAAATTGGTGCGGCTTAAAACTTTACCGTTCGCCACAGAATTTTGTGCTACACCGCCCGCAATACAAACATTTTTTAGCCCCGTCCTTTTTTGCAAATGGTTGAGCAAATGAATAATCAGCTCTTCGCATACACGCTGCACCGATGCCGCAATATCTTTATGATGCTGCGTCAACTCTTCACCATGCTGCCTTGCTTTACCAAATAAAGTTTCCATCTTTTCGCTATAAAGCACCGACACGGTGGGAATATTATTATCGTAGCCCAGTTTTATGGCAGTAGGCTCGGCAAAATAAGTTTCATCCCAGCTAAACAAGCCATTGTCTTCAAACTTTAAAATCTGTTTTACCTGCTCCACATATTTCGGCTCGCCGTAGGGGGCAAGACCCATCACTTTATACTCATCGCCATAGTGCGGAAAGCCCAGATATTGCGTAAACGCAGTATAAAACAAACCCGCAGACACCGGAAAATCCATTGAATCGAGCACTTCTATCTGGTTGCCGCGCCCCACCGCTATCATAGTGGTGGTAAAATCGCCCGAACCATCAATAGAAAGTATAGCCGACTCATCGAACGGGCTGGCAAAAAATGCAGAGGCCAAATGGCTACGGTGATGCTCTACATTTTTGATCTTAGGCTTTATTTCTTCCTCACTTAGCCCGCTAATTGTGGCAAGTTCTGTTTCTATCGAAGCAACTTTCTTAGAATTTTTTATTCTATCGGCCAGCAAAGTGTTCTTTTTACCCAGATTTCCTACTACATACTTCACTTTGTTCCAGCGCTTTGCTTTGGGATCGCGCCCTATGCACACATAGTCCACCTCTTTTAGCGAAACGCCAGCTTCCCGAAGGCAAAATTTTACCGCCTCCGACGGAAAACCCGCCCAGTGTTTTATTCTCCGAAAGCGTTCTTCTTCCGTAGCCGCAATCATTTCGCCATTTACGAAGATGGCAGCAGAGCTATCGGCATGGTAAGCGTTGATACCTAATATTGTCATTGTAATAATTTCAGAATATGGGTGTGAAGACGGCGCGAAAATAACTAATTATCCAAGCCCTGAAGGCTTTTTGCGTTACTTTATTTTATAAAATGATAACAACGGATGCATTACAGGAAACAGCGATTTCAATATTGAGATAGCTACTTTTTAAAATACAATAAACATGTCATTTAAAAAAAGCGCCTGACTTTTTAGCTTGCATTTTAATAGCTAAACGCATCGAAAAGAAGGCAAAACGATACAAAATGTCAGGTTTTTCATCTAAAATGAAAGATTAAGGTAGAAAAGGGATGCCTATCGCCTGCGTTTTAAAGCGTGAAAGGTTCAAATTGAAAGGTAAAGGTTTCAGGTTGAAGCAAAACGACTTCGAAATGATGCTTTGTTGCCTAAAATTTCTTCCTGTGCCTCATTCTTCTTTAGGTTTTATATTGAACCACCGATAAAGCATTAAGAATAAAATGCCATACACCACAATATTAAAAATAAGGTGATGATCTATAGACGAGTGCCCCCAGCGGTTGTATGCCAGTGCCACAAAGGCTATGCGCAATATGTTGAGGAAGATAATAATGGCTGTGCCGCCGACAAGATATAAAATTTTGTTTTTGACGCTTTGGGGAAAAGCAAGAATCATAGCCCACCAAAAGCTAAATATAGCAAAGCCCATGCAGGCATAAATGAGCTTTACGCCGCGTCCGGTTTCCATTTTTAGTCCATGTTCGTATATAAAAGTTTGATGGTCGAACAGGCGAATAACGAAGGCTGCACCCTCCAGCAAAAAGCGGCGAAAGGATTTTACATAGTTGAGGTGCTCATCTAAAAAAGGACTGTAAGCATTGCCCGGCACGGTGAGGCCTGTGTAGGCTTTATTTCCAAAATAGAAAAAAACATACAGAAACAGAAAAAGGGCAATGGGAAAATATTGATGGCGAAAAACTCTGCTGATAGACATACAAAAACTGTGGGAATAAATCAGGCAAACATCTCTAAATACCGCTGTTCGATAGCCTCCATATCAATAGATGCGAGTGCAAAATCGCGGGACGATTTGCTCCAAAGTTCGTACTCGCTGTGCGGCATATTGGCAAAGAAAGAAATAGCGGCAGTCAATTCGGAAGTGCCATTAATGGACACATTCTTTCCTGCTTTTGCATTTTCAAGTCTGTTCCACGGCGTGTTGGGGCTGGTAATTACGGGTTTTCCTGCGGTCATCGCTTCAAAAATAGAATGGCCAAAGTTTTCGCTTTTGCTGGGCAGCATGGCGATGTGTGCATTTTTCAGGGCGTGCGGCACATCGGGTGGCGGCACATCACCGTGGTAGTTTACTACTATGTTTGAAGGAAGTTTAGAAATCATAAGCTGACACTCTGCCCAGTATTTCGCATCTTTCACCGGTCCGTAAATATCCCAAATTACTGCTTCTTTCACACTAATTAGTGCTTCTGCAATTAGCAAATGGTTTTTCATGGGGCTTATCACCGCGATGGTTGAGATTCGGAGTTCGTTCTGCTGTTTTTGTGTTTGCTGCAATTCCAATACTCGTGGAATGTTAGGTGCTACCCACACTTTTGCTTTGGTGCCGAATACTTTGTGAATATTTTCCTTTTCCTGCTCGGTAGTGGCGTGCCATTCTATCCGTTTGTGTAGCCCTTGTAGTTTCCACATGGCCAAATAAAGCTGCTTTTTCCATTTCTTTTGGCTTAAAGAACCAGGGTCAAGCATACCACGCGGAGAAATGATTTTTCGTTTTGCGTTGCTCTTTATAAGTGCCGGATAATTGAAGTGATGAGAGAAGATAGAATTGATGAAAAGGGTATCGTTTTCGTTTATCAGATGTTGAATGTCTCTATTTTCGGCGGAGCAATACCATGCTTTATGTTGTTTTGATAATGCCACCCACTGATCTGTTGCTGCTTGGAGTTTCGTACCATCCAAATCCTGATCGGTAGCTATGATGCTTAGCGGAAGATGGAGGCTATAGACCATATTCGCCAGCGACTGTGTAGGCCCACCTGCACGAAAGGCAGGTGTGAAGTAATCGTAAATAAGTTTGATGTGGTGCAAATAAAGGAGGACTAATAAAGCAATTTATTCACCCTGTGTCTCATGCCGTTGATCATCATGTTGAGAGAAAAAGGAGTGATCTGTTCATTTAAAAAATAACGAGGAATACTAAGTTTGTTCACCTTGTCGAAGTTTCTGATTATTCCGGTTTCGGTTGAAAAAGCATAAGGCACACGTAATCCCTTCAATCTTGAAAGATCTATGATATCCTCTTTTGCTCCAAAGGGAAACGCCAATGAGCGAGGTGTAGTCCCAGTTTCCTTAATTATCCGCTGCTGCGCATGACCTATCTCTTTCAGCACAGCTTTGGGCGAGAGTTTACTCATGCAAAAATGATGGTGGGTATGATTTCCGATGGTGCATAACTTGCTTTTGCAAAGCTTTCGAACATCTGCCCAACTAAGCCCATGTTGCTCAAGAAAAGCTGCATTATCAACACCTGCTTTGATCAAAGCCTCGTCAATCATGTCTTTAAAAGCAGCATAGTTTTCAAGAAAGAAGCCTCGCAAAAATGTAAACACGTCGGCTTCTTTATCCTTATCTATTCTAGCCGCATTAATATCAATATTGAACTGCGGGATTTTAAGGTGTAGTTTCTTTGCAAATAGTTCTTCTAACAAGTACCACCAAAGCACAGCTTCTCTATCGGGTATGCCTGTTGTTAGAAAAAGCGTAAAAGGGATACTATGCTTTTCGAAAAGCGGCAGAGCATTGATCAAATTGTCTTTATAACCATCATCGAGGGTGATGTGAACTTGTAAAGGCGCTTCTGTATTTGTGAATTCTTTTCCCGATAGAAAATCTGCACCAACACTTTTAAGATGCAACAACAAGATTTCCAACTTATCTGGTGATATATCTAGAAAAGCATTGCAACTATTGGAGGGAATAGACGTGCGTACCCGATGTAAACTGAGAAAAAGGATTTTGTTTCCGCCTGGAAGGAAAACCGGTTTTCCTCCTGTAAGCTTAAACGGGGCAAATAATAGGTACTCGATCATGTTGCAGTGGAATAGCGATAAGTACCAAAATAAAAAAAGCTTTTTAAAAACAAGACATTGAAGCGACTTACAAACGGCAAGCTTGCGAAGGAACCAAAATAGGTATATTGTTCCTAACTGGAAAGTACACACCTGCTTCTTGCGAAAGCAATCGTGTGCCGGTATCATCAAGTTGTAGTTCACCGCCCGACAAGGGGCATTGCAACAAACATAGTATGTTCAAATTCCTGCCCGGATGAGTTGCATGCAGCATCTTAAATTCGTCAATAGCTTTTTTATTTAAAGACGGCTCATTTTTCGTGCATTCTACATAAACGCTATCGGACCAGTATTTCAATGGCTTAACCAATTTTGTAAGAGCGGATAGCAGTAACGAAAAAGCTATGCTCATTCTACTCTTGAGACCTTTTGCGTATTTGAGATCGTCAGGCAATACCCCTATACCCAAAAAGCTGTGATTTCTAAAGGAAAAATTTGAAAACAAGCTTTCAAACATCTCCTTATACTGCTTTATCGAATAATATCTTACACGCCATGAATTATAATCATCACCTTTTCTTTCCTCTCTTATCACTGGTCCTCTCCTGTTTCTCCAACCATCTCTATTTGGAAACTCTAAGCAACAAGAGCCTGTTTGTTTCAATATCCGGTAAATATGATTGATACAGTTTAAAAGGCGGTCTTTGTGAGTATGTTGAATTACACTAAACGACCATACTTTGGAAAACACGCCTTCTTTAAAGGGTAATTCTCGCAAATCTCCCACTAAAGTATATCCTTTGATATCGCAGGCTTCCATTACTTCAAGAGCTGATTCACAAAATTCCAATCGCAGATCAAGTCCAATTGGTATATAGCTTTTTTTTACCGGAAGCCACTAACCATCTTCCCCAACCACACCCAATGTCTAATAAAAGATCCTGATTGTAGGAATTTTCTATGGGAATCTCGGGGATCGGATATTCATCCAGTTTTCCTATGGATGGTATGAAATGTATACCATTAGTAGCAGCCACCTGTAATTGAATTTTCCATGGGATTTTCCCGGAATAATTCGACGGTGCCTGTCTGAATTCTAATTTTTCAAAGATTTTTGAAGCCTCGAATTCAGCAATATTTTTTGGAGTGGCGTTCATAAAAATAAATTACGCTGGATATGGTTTAAATACTTTCTCAGCTTGATCGTCTTCTTTCTTCTGCAAGAAATAGATACGTTTACGGAAATACCGCCGATAGTATAACATCATCAACCCAAATAGCACAGTGGCTTTTACAAGGTGTGTGATAATTGTTTGAGTTTCGCAATCCGGCCGAACTGCATAATTTAATACGGGAAAAATAAACAAAATGAAATAGGGTGAAATGCGTGCCCATCCTTCAACGATTTTAAATACGACACCAAACAAAAGTCCCAGTATGAGACAAAAAATCAAGGTACCAAAATAACCAAATGCCACATACCCATCTCCCAGGATGCCAAGCCCCATAGAAGTTCCATCCCGCAGATAATGCCCCGAATAACGTCTGAATATTTCTTTATTTCCAGAAGAAAGTTTATTGGGTGCCAAAGCTCGTGGTAAGAGTGCGGCTTCTGCGTATAAGCCTACTAATCGTAAACCCTGGAAATCTCCCCGACGATCCATATTTTGAATAGTACTTGCGAAAATCCAGGCCTGATTTACACGGTTAACAGAACTATTTACGTTCTCTTCCGCAAATACTCCTTTACTTGCATTATCCGATAATATTTCTACAAAAATTCCAAAGTCACCTCCCTCACCTGCTTGCTGGCGATATGTACTTTTGGAAACTTGCAACACAATAAAACATGCTATAGCTGCGATGCCAATTGCTATTTTTTTTGCTACAGAAGGCTTACGCAAAAAACACCAATAAATACCAAAAAAGATCAGCCACATAACGGTATCATGAAACATGCCGCTTGCCACCGAACTTGATACTTCAAAAAACAGAATCAAAACCAACCACCAGCGGTACTTGCGGGCATCTACTGCGTAAAGACTAAACGCGGCTATAAAACGAACAGTGGCAAGAAGGTATATAACGAAACCAATATCACCTGGAACGAAAGGATAGACTAGTTTTAGTAAGACACCGGCAATGAGCCAGAACCTAAGTACTTCTTGGTTAGCTATTGCCTGTAATTTGGCAAGATTAAAGTTGAAAGAAAATATTTCTGTTTTAATCCAATATAAACCCGCGCGAAGGCAAAGCATAGCAGGAATAGCTATCTCGAAATACTGCTCCTCTGGAATCTTCATGGGGTAGCCATTCGCAAGATCCGGCGTATGGTAAGTCATTGCTGGCGATAGCAAGAAATTCATCCCATATAAGGTCAGCATAAATTCACGGAAAGCCAGTCTCTTATTGGCATTTACAAATAATTCATAGGCTGTAAATACCCACAAAGCAATAGCAATTGCCGGAAGCAGATTATACCCCCACATCACAATCAAACCTGCACACGTAAGCACTGCTATTATATACTTCATAATATCAATAGTGGTGAGCAAACAATTGCTATTGCCACAGCTGCGAAATTAAAGTTTTTGATTTGTTTCAAAGCGACTGTTCATCTTTTATTTCAATGGTGTCTGAAATGATCTATGTTATTTAGAATTACACGTATATTCTATTGCCTCAGCAATTTTTGCAAAACTGAAGTCGGCTATAATTTTTTTCGACAACTTGCCTGCTATTGCTAATTCATTCGGATTACTTTGCAACGTGGTAAGGTATCGTTTTACTTTTTCCTTATCATTCAATTCGAAAACGATACCGTTAGCACCTTCCTGTATCAAATCTGCTCCACCACCACAAGTTGAAGATGCCATCACTGCTCTGCCACATGACATTGCTTCATTCAACGCTAAACCCCAGGTTTCACTTTGGGAGCATAGAATTACCACATCGCCAAGTCGGTACACTAAGGGCATCTTTCCTTGATTTTGAAAATCAATAAACTTAACCTGCTTTAACGCAGAAGCTTTTTGTTTTAGTCGCGCTTCTTCCGGGCCGTTTCCTACTATTATAAAACTTAGAGGTATTTCTTGCATGTCTTGAGCAAGGTCAATAACAAAATCCAAATTCTTTACAGGCTCCAACTTACCGGCGTACAAAACTACAAGATGGTCTGTAGGTATTCCCAAATCCGAGCGCCAGGCTGCGGCCTCATTATTTCTCTGTTCATCCAAATCCGCAAAGCGATGATTATCTATAGCGTGTGGCGCGTAAACCAATTGTTCCTGTTTTAGTCCGTGTGCCAGATAATATTCACGATTCTTACTTCCCACATAAAGAGCTACATCCACATGCCGGTATATCCAAGTGAGAAATAGTCTGCGTAAAACCTTTTTGACACTAAGTCTTTTTTTTTCTCTAAGAAGAGTAGAATCACCACGGAATATGATTGGAATCTTTCCTCTATAATGTCTGAGTATTCGAAGATTAGTTTTAAAACTCCATCCAAAAATCAATAGAAAATCTGGCTGCCAGGCATCTATGTCGCGAAAAATATGGGGGTTGTCAATTCCAGAGTATGAACTTGCATTCGGATTTTGTGCGACATTTTCCACAAATTGATAGTCGTAGCCCTCTAACAGAGGAATATCCCACTCAATAGTTTTCCCGAAACCTGGATCAAACTTTTTTTGCAAAACAGACTCGCCCCAAGTGTAAAACACCTTTATCTGTACATGCTTTCGTTCGGCCAGAAGTTTGAAAACCGGTGCATTGTATTGGATGGGGTGTGAATCTATGATCGCAAGCTTTTTCATGAAGTAAACTGATTTAGCAGATTCACTAAAGATTTCGTGACAGCTCTCGCACTGTATTCTTCAAATGATTTCATGTTTACACTCTGGGGGGTGAAAAGACGAAGCGTTTCCTGATATTGTGTCCAGGTTGCCATGAAAGTTTGTTCAATTATCAACAAACCTGCTTCACCATCAAAAGGAAGTACGACCCCTACATTTGCGAATTTTAGAATTTCTACTGCCGAACTTTGTTCATGTAGCACAGCCAATATCGGCTTTTTGCTTAGTACGCCTTGGTAAGTTTTGCTCGGTGTATAGTGCGGTTCGGTGCTACCGAGGATAAATACACCATCTGCATTATCAAGGTGAATCAGTACATCAAGGTAAGGTATGCGTTTAGGATATTCAAAAATTATAGTTTGCCAGAGACTATATTTTTCTGCTAGCGGCTTTATGTTATAGCCGTTCTCATCATTTGCAGACTTACCGGTACCGATAAAATGAATTTCTAATTGTTCAAAAGCAATTTTGGTATCACTAATGGCTTTAAAAATGGCTTCTAACGGTTGATAGGCTTTGGGTAGCATAGCACCTGCATAAACCAATTGAATCTTTCCTTCCTTCTTTTCAAAAAGGTAAGGTTTCAAAGTAAGCTCATGTAGCATTTCATGATCTCGCTTTTCCCCACCATAAGGCATAGCTCCGAAAACAGCTTGGCGAATCAAATGTGGATTCCGCTCTTGTACACCTTTATAATAACCTTCTGCAACCCCTGTGATAAGACTTGCCTTTTTTACTGCAATTGGCTCCAAAAATTTTGCGACCTTAACAGTTAGCCAATGTTTAAAATGCTTGGATTCATTGCCTGTCAATTCATAGACCCATGGGTCTATGTAATCAACGCCATATTTTATATCCGTTTTTTCATGTAACAATCGTCCCAATAATGCGCTGTAAAAAGAAGGAATGGGAATGTATAAAAATTCAACTTCTTCGTTTCTGATTAATTGTAGTGCGCGTTTATATAAATGCGCCAGAGCACGCAAACCAAGGTCTCCAATCCCTGCAATTGCAGAAAAAGCTTTCACTTTCTCAATCCGTTGTCCTTTCGGCAAAAGTTTATGCAGGTTCCAATCAAGGGTTTCTTCGTAGTAGTCTTCATGTACAGTTAATATTATCGGCTCCCAACCAAATTCTGGTAAATGCTGTGCAAACAGGCGACTTCTATGCACTGCTGCGAGATTGGAAGGCGGATAATGTGGCGTAATGATCAGTATTTTTTTCAACTAAGGGCTTTCTTTACTTCATTCAAAAATATTTTGCATTCACTGTCCCAATTCATAGATACTCCCAATTTGTAAGCAACTCCACGATGGGACTTCAGTAATACATCGTCCTCCACATAGTGGTTGAGAATATTGGCAAGTTGCTCAGCGTTGTGAGGGTCGTAACTTTTTCCAATTTCTGGATGTTCTTCGAGAAAATTCTGTTGTGCTTTGGTATTAGTAAATACAATAGCATTACCCGCCAGCAAATACATAAAGATCTTGTTGGTAAGACAGAGTTCACGATTCATTATATGAGGCACTTCACAGGCTAACCCAATGTGATGTTGTGCAGCCGTCTTTACTATCTCTGCTTCGCTTACGGGTGAGAGAAAAACAATCTGATCGCTTCTTAGTCCGTGAGATTTTCCAAGATCAAGAAAGTAGCTTTTTATTTCCTCATCTGCATTCCCTAAAAGGCTTAGAGAGACTTGCCGATCTCGGGGTTTTCCTATTGCTTCTATCACGGTTTCCAGTCCTCTGTTCTTTCCTACAAATTGAGAGAACCAAAACAATTTAAGGGGGCTGGCTGGTAAACTCGATGTATTTCCACCCCTGTATTTAAGCGGAAAGCAATTGTTGATGTTTGTAACCTCAAGAGAAGGATAATGTTCTTTATATGCATCCGCAATCAATGGACTTGCAGCAGTGGCACAAGCAAGGTGAGGAACTAAACTGTCTTCTACAATCTTTACATTTCTCCAGTGCAGAGACCCTTCTTTATCTTCTCCTCGATGATAATCTTCAAAATCGAAAGTAGCGAGGGCTTTATGTTTTTTCGCTGCCGCTACAACAGCCGGCAAAGCACCGAGGTTGTGTCCGATATAAAGATCGGCTTTGTGTTTTTTTGCTGCCGCTGTTAACTCCTGGCTATAAAGTACCATTGAACGAATTGCCACTGTTGGATTCACTGACAGCAGTAAATTCAGATTCTTATATATTTTTTGCCGAAGTCTGGCGGCTAAATTTCTCCATTTATCCTTGAATGGATGATAGCCTATTGCAATCCAATGAATTTCCGGATACTTATGAAACAATTCTTCATCGTAAGCATCTGCCCAAGGGGATAGCCGGCAATAAATTACAGTCACCGCATATCCTGCTTCAGATAATGCCGTTGCTTCCTTTACCAGCCGTGGGTTACCACCCGGCTGACCAGAGGAAACTAAAACAATTTTTTTCAACCCTTCTCTGCGCTCCAACTCTAATGTATCAATTCCTTTAACTGTGTAGCCAAAATCTGCGAATAAACCACCGCGCCTTTCTTATTCAAATGTCCGGTATTTCTAAAATTGGTTACATCGTTGCGCAGTTGCAGACTGTCGTGCCGAAAGAAACTTATGTTGTTTGCTTCCGAAATTTGATGTATCGTCGAGAGAATAGCGGAAGCATTGGGTGTTAATCTCACAATTCTTGCTTCAAATTCCGGCGGGTAAATCACTACCAATTGTATGGATTTTTCCTGGCAAGTTGCGATAATATCCTTAAAAAAGGCCAGACCATTGGGTGTGGTATTTTGAGCTTGAATAGGAAAATCAGGATTACTCAGCACAGAATCTGAATTGGATAAATAACCTTTGTATTCAAAGTCGCCTAGTGCAATATCATTTTTACCAAGCATGCTTTTTATCACTTCAACCAATTTTTGATCGTCTGAATATTTGGTCAGGGCAAGAAAGGGAAATATGCGGAAGATCGTAGTTGGATGTCCATTGTTAGAAAGAGTAGTGTCAATCACCTTATTTTTTACAAAGGGCAGGTATTGCACCGGATCATAAAACTCGCTCTTACCGTTAAACGAATGAAGATCGAAACTCAGTACTACCATTTTGGGTGCAGGATGACGCAAGAGATAGGCTTCAAGAATCATTTTATATTCAAACAAAGAAATACCATCTAAACCTGCGTTGAAAGAGTTGACGCTGCAAATGCTATCAATCACTCCTGGGTGAATATTTGAGTGTGTTTTTGAAGATCCGATAAACAAAATATCATGGCGGGTATCGTTCAAAAAAAGCTCGGTCAGCTTCCCGTTGATATGGGTATGATAACGGTCAAAGCACGGCTTCAGAAACCACCACGCCCCCTGACAAATCAATGCAGCAAAGAGCACAGAGATGATAACTCTTACGACAGGGTTCTTCATTAAAACTGAAAATAAATGAAGCTTTGATTTTGAAAAACACCGAAGAGAATAATGAGCGACAAAATAACCGAACAAAATGCTACATCAGTCACCGGCTTTTTATTCATCACGAAAAGGTTCGATGGCAATTTCTTCTCTAACAAAAACATCAGAGCAATCATTAATCCTGAAACGATGAGACCCGCGTTGGTAAAAACAATTGAGTAATTGTTCGCTACATTTTTCAGTACCATTTGAAACGGAACCCCACTATAGCCAGTAACAATATGCTTTACCATCAAAAAAGCATCTGCAACATTATTTGCTCTGAAAAAAATCCACGCAAGTGCTACTAATAAAAAAGTGAAACCGATACTAATGAAACTAAACCCAGTGGAAGCATTCTGCTTTTTATCATAGTGTTTGTAGGTTAAATAGCACACCATAAAGAAGGCATGCAACGCACCCCAGGCAATAAAAGTCCAGTTGGCACCATGCCACAATCCGCTTAGCAAAAAAACAATAGAAATATTAATGCAGGTTTTGCGAAGGTTGCGGCGGCTACCACCAAGCGGAATGAAAACGTAATCTTTAAACCAGGTGGATAATGAAATATGCCATCGTTTCCAAAACTCCTGAATACTTCTTGCAAAATAGGGACGATTAAAGTTTGTCATCAGCTTAAAACCCATAGTCCGGGCTGCACCGATGGCAATATCTGAATATCCTGAAAAGTCGCAATAAATCTGAATTGTGAAAAATAACGTAGCAATGATAAGATTACCGTAATGATAGTTTTGAGGTTGGTTGAAGACAGTATCCACATATATAGACAAGCGATCAGCAATCACCAACTTTTTAAAAAAACCCCAAAGCATAAGTCGTAAACCGTCCAAAAATTGTTGACTGTCGAATTGATGCTTTTCACGAAATTGGTTCAAGAGATTTTGCGGGCGCTCAATTGGTCCTGCAACCAGCTGTGGATAAAACATCACGTACAAAGCATAGATACCAAAATGTCTTTCCGCTTTTTGATTTCCCCGATAGACCTCAATCGTATAGCTCATGGCCTGGAAAGTATGAAACGACAACCCGATGGGTAAAAGGATTGACAGGAAGGGCATGGGCTTTGTAGCGATATTAAGCCCCATCAACAGCTCATTCATGTTGTCAATGAAAAAATTATAGTATTTAAATACTGCCAGTACTCCAATATTTGCAATAAGGCTTAATATCAAAAACCGTTTTTGCCTACGCTTATCGGCTGTACCTTCTATCCATATTCCAGCTATGTAATCAATAATAATTGTGAAGAAAAGAATGAGAATGTAAACCGGCACGAAAGCCATATAGAAAATGCAGCTTGCGGTAAGTAAATGCAACCAACGCCAGCGATGAGGCAATAGAAAATACAACGCCGTAACTATCGGAAAAAAAACCAGGAACTCAAGGGAGTTGAATAGCATAAAAAGTTAGCTCCAGCGTTTCTCTTTAATTAAAATTGAGTCTTTCCTGATGAACAACATATCCATTTGATCCAGTGCTTTGTCATAAGGTCTGCGCATCAATTGTAAAATATCGTAAGCCTGAAATCCACGACTGTCCATAAAGCTTATAACATCCAGAAGCAGTGGATTGCCTTTCCCATAATCGAGTAGAGCAACTTCCAAAAGGCAAAACGACACATGGCTTAATGCATCTTCGGAGCCTGTCAGAACATCCAGTTCATATCCTTGAACATCCAGCTTAAGAAAATCCGGGGTCGGGAAGCCATGTTTTTTCAAAATGCTGTCCACGGTTTCTGTCTTTCGGATTTTTCCATTGGTAGTCTTATCTCTATCTACAAAACTGGCTGTTTCATCCTCGGAGAAAACTACCTCATCTCCCTCTTTTGCACCCAATAAACCAATATGACAGCGTACATTTCTATTTTTATCGCATAGCTGTCGCAATCCTTCTGCTTTCGATGTTTGGGCTTCGATCATCAATACCTCTGTATCCGGAAAAACCACCAAAAACTCATTCGTCCACTCACCCTTATAGGCCCCAATATCCAAAGCAGCTTTTGGACTGAAACCTAATTTTTTCAGGTTTTGCAAACTCCAGCGCATTGAGGGAACTCCCAATTGCTCTTTTATATTTCTTTTAAAAGAATCGGGGAGTAACTTTTTTAAAACGTTCATTTGTGCAGCGTTAGATAACGTTTAGCAATAACCTTCACATCAAACCTTTCTTCTGCACTCTGCCGGCAATACTGCCGGTCAATCATTTGGATTTTCTTCACTGCCTCAATCATTTCCTGCATGGTCTTTACCTTGAAGCCTGTAATCCCTTCTTCCACCACCTCATCCACCGAACCACGCCGAAAAGCGATAACCGGAGTGCCACAAGCCATCGCCTCTGCCATCACCATTCCAAATGGCTCATTCCATTCTATAGGAAAAAGCAAAGCTGCTGATCGCTGCAAGTAGTGATTTTTTTGTTCGTCATTTACCTGACCTACATACATAATGCGCGACCCATCTATATGCGGCGCTACCTGTTGTTCAAAGTACACCTGCTCTTCAGTAAGTGGAGAGCGATTACCTGCTATAATCAGCCGTCGGTTCAATGCTTTCGCCACTTTTATTGCTGTATGACAGCCCTTTATTTCCTCGATTCTACCAAGAAACATAAGCGGCGCATCTGCTGACAAGTTCACATTCAAGGTGTATTTCGAAAAATCAATAGCATTAAAAACCGTTTCCCAATGCCCGATTAATCCACCTCTTGAAATCAGGTCTGTACTGCAACCGGTAAAAATCAGATTTTTTGTGGGCAGCTTATTTACATACTGAATGTTGCGCTTGCTAATCTCCCTGCCATAGGTCATGATCTTTTTTACGGAATAATTTAATACCGGCAGTAGGTAAAATAGTCTTCCGAAATTATGAATCAGGTCAAAAGATCTTCGGTGTTCCCAAATAAATCTCCAGGCTCTCCATACAGCAGCAGTTGCTTCCTCGCGTGAAGGAGGAAATCCTTCTTCCCCTAAGGGATGGATTGTACAACCTTCTACATACGATCCTTTAGTGACAAGCAGGTGTACTTCATGACCGCGCCGCACATATTCTTTAGCAAACATTTCCACTAAACGCTCATGCCCGCCGTAACCTTTTGGAGGCACAAGAATTCCCGGATCCATAACAATTAAAATCTTCATCAGTTTATTTCAGTCTGTTTCTTAACCGCAATCGTAACGGTGTCATAAGCCATGCAAACGGGATTTAGCAAAGCTCTGAGATAGGGCACATGCTGCATCCATTTATTTAGGGAAAGTTTTAGTCTATTTACTTTTTCTGCCTGCTGTGTAAAGCCAAATCCTGTGTTTCGGTTTATAGCATTCGGCACGTTTTCCAAACTGCGAGGCACTTGGTAATACTCATACTCTGCGCTTTCGCAAATACAGAACTGAGTTTCAAGCCCCACAAAATCATTCAGGTTCTTCATGCCATCAGGAAAAATCCGCCAGCAATCAATTGGTGAGGGACAAGGAGGCCAGCTCGCTGTGCCGATGGTCATTATCCTTCCTCCAGGCTTTACAATTCGCTTCAATTCGGCTAACCATACCCACGGATAACGCACATGTGCAATTACCTGATCGGAAAAAATCAAATCGAAATAATTGTCTTCAAATGGATAAGTAAACTCGTGATCACTTAATACAAAACGCATATTAGCACTTTGATCTTCAATAAAACCTGTTCGAACATCCAATCCAAACCATTCAATACTGGGATCATTAACTTCCTGTTCATAATAGGAAGGAAACAATGCCGGTGCTAACTCAAGTATTTTTGCTCCGGAGAAAAACTCTGATTGAAGGTATTTCTTGAAAAGCAATTGACCGTTGAGATGCATGATAGCTATGCCAAAGGTTGAACAGAAGGCGCAGAAGACAAAAGATTGAAATAAAGCTGCTGGTATTCGTCGGCTACAGCACCAAAACTTCGCGGAGTAAGAATACCTGCGGTCAAATGTTCCAACAAAGTAGGTTGTTGTATAAGTTGCATTATTCGCTCCCGCAGCGCAATAGCATCATTGAAGGCAAACAACAATCCGTTTTCTCCATCCTTTACCTGCTCTGCGTTTCCATAGATGTTGCTTGCAACTACCGGGATTCCTGCAGCAAAAGCTTCTTGTATTACCAACGGAGACATTTCGGAGAAAGTAGAAGGAAGACACAAAGCATGATACCGTTGCATGGTAGGAATAACCTGTGCCTGCTCCAGTTGTCCCATCCATTTCACATTTGGCATAGATACACTCGCAATCTTGCATTGCTTCTCATATTGCTGGTCTGTTGTGGATCCGTAGATATGAAGGCTTACTGTTAGCGGGTCAATTTCCCCGAATGCTTCTATTAATAAATGAACACCTTTTAGAGGTGTAATTCTTCCGATAAAAATCAGTCGAAGCGGTACAATTTTATCAGGCCTCTTAGCAACTACGCTAGTATCTTTTAGGGGAAGTCCCTGAGTGATAACGGTAAGTTTCTGTGCATCTATTCCATTTTTTATCAGAATATCGTAATACCAATGAGTAAGGGAAACAACTTTATCTGAAATGGCGGCTATTTGCAACAGATTATTGCGTAGTTCTTTTATCAAAAAGTGAAAAGAAAGTGAGGTACCTATGCGATTGGGAATAGAAGAAGTATCTAAACCCACTTTGAATAAAGCGGCAGAAACTTTTGCTACGGGTGTGCTAATGCTTTCGTAACCCTTATGGTGGAGGAAACAAAGGCTGCAACGATGTTCATCTATAATGCCATCGCAAAGTGTCTGTTGTTTAAACATCAGATCGCCTGTGCGGCATGAATAACCTGCAAGATGAAAAGTCATCACGACTTTTGCACCCTGTTCTTTAGCAACTTTAAGGTGAAATAAGGTCAGTCCATTACCGCCTGCTACTTCCTGAAAATGTACAATGTCAGGACGTTCTGCCTGAAGTACTTCCTGAAAAGCCTTGATTCCATCAGGCACTCTCTTACCCATAAAAAGCTCTCGGTCAAGAATGGAAGGCTCAGCATATTGCACCACCCTTATTCCGTCAATCCAATAGGTACTATTAATAGTCTTTTCATAATTCGGAATGAGCGCTATACATTCTACATGACGCTTTTGCAGCTCCTTCATGAGGGAGAATGTATATATCTCAGTACCCGCTACCTGCTGCGGAAGGAAATGGTTCAGGCAAAAGATAATCTTCAAGATTATTTGAGTTTAGGTTCCTGAACTGATATGGTATCCGTTACTGAGTTGACTTCCTTTCCTCTTCGAAAATTAAAATCAGTCATTAACGGAGCGGCGGCATCAGCACCGGATTGATAGCTGTAATCTGCATTTTTCAATAAATGAACAATGTCTGTGAAAGGTATCCGAAGGGTTTTCATTAACCTGAAAAAATTGTAGATGTCAAGCTTTAAAATTGTCATTGAGAAAACAAGCTTCATCCTCCGGTTTCTGAAATTTTTCCAGGCTTGTCGCATTTCCTCTTCATTCAAGGGAAGTTTTCCACTGGCTAAAATTTCTTCATCCATCAGGAATGTTTCAACCAAATTCCGCATGTTTCTGCGCACTCGTTGCGAGGCTTGATTGGGAGACTGTCGCCAAAAAGCCTTTCCTACTGGAGTCAACACAACGGGAAAAAAACATCCAAACTTCTTTTTAGCATGAGTATCTGCAATACCAAATTGCGGATCGAAACCTCCAATTTGTCTTAAGCTGGTTACTTTAAATACACTTTCGGTAAGCCCGATAACACTGATTGGAACGTTACTCAGAAAATTCAATCTACTCAGCTCTCCGGGACTAATGAGGTATGGATAAACAATAAAATCGAGGTAAAAAGGATGTACGCCCCACACGCCACAGGTTTCTGGGTAAACATTGATGTAACGCGCGTACTCTTCCAAAGAATAACGGTACAAAATATCATCCCCATCTACAAACAAAATGTACTCGCCTTTTGCATTTTCAAGCACATTATTACGATTGGGGTATTCTCCAAGATTTGGATCATTTCTCCACGCTCTGATTCTTGGATCTTTGTATTCCTGAATTATTTCCCAGGTTTTGTCAGTTGATCTGTCGTCGGCTATTATGTATTCAAAATCTGTAAACGACGATGCTAATACACTTTCTATTGCCTGCCGTACCCACTGCTCCTGATTATAAGTAATAGTTGCTATTGTAAAAAGAGGCATCGAATGAATTAGATATTGTTTGTGGCAAGTTCCTGATGATAATTCTTAGACCGCTTGAATATTTTAATAAAAGACTCAAACAACCGGACGTAGCCAATTTTGTAAAAAAAGAACTTGATGCGTTTTGCCATTTTCCAGCCCACAAGGTCAGACATTTTTTGAAAGAGTTTTCCGCCTTCCATCTGACGACTACTTCCGCCATACAATTGAACCTTCTGTTCTAAAAGTTGCACAATTTCAGGGAAATGCGGATAGATCCGAAAGCACCATTCCTGATAACGATCTGCGCAAATGGCCTTCATAATAGGAGAATTTTCAGCTGAAAGCAAATAGTTACATGCAAGCTCCGTAGAAAGAATCGCGGCTTCGTAGGCTTGTTTTGAACTACTTCTGGAAAGAGCGCTGTGCCTGCCGGAACGATAATAAACTTTTGCACCACGTGTAAAAACCACCTTGTCGGCCTGCAATAATAATCGAACACTAAACTCAAAATCATTGTTCAATGACAATCGTTCATCCCAGCCCCCTGCTTTTATTAATAGCTCGCGTGGAATTAACCAAAGCCATGCCGCCATCATATCATATTGCTGGCTCAGTGATTTCTTCAACCAATCAAGGGGGCGAAGGTCGTTCCAAACGGTTTCTGTAGCATATACCGCTGTAGCCATATCGTTGTTGAAAAAACGATACCACTCAGAAGATGCAATGACGTTTTTTTGCCCGTTTATTTTTTTTACCTGAAGCTCAATATGTTCCTGACACATGATGTCGTCAGCATCGAAAAATTTTATGTATTCGCCTTTCGACAATTGGAAACCTACGTTGGAAGCTGCTCCCTGACCTTTATTCTCCTGATGCACCACATGGATGCGCTTATCTCCAACCTCCTGAATTTTTTCTATTGAATCATCGGTAGATCCATCATCTATTACTATGACTTCAATATTCGTGTACGTTTGGTGAACAATGCTTTTCAGTGCATCAGTTATGTAAGCACCCGCATTGTAACACGGAATAATAATTGATACTAAGGGTTCGGTCATGATCAAATCAGGCAAATATGCGGATTAATTGTTCGCGGGTATTTACACTATTAAACTTCATGTTTGCATTTGCTGCAATTGCACTTGAATCAAACTGATGTCGGGATGCGGAAAATTGCTTTATTTTTTCTGCAAGTTGCTTAACATTTCCAGTTTCATATAAATAACCGTTCACTTCATTTTCTATAATCTCCGGACTTCCTCCACTGTCGGCTGCAATTACCGGCACACCAAATTTTAGCGCTTCAACCGACACCCTACCGAATGCTTCCATTCTGGAACACATCAAGTACACATCCGTTTGGCGTAACAATGCGAAAGGATTATCTGTATAGCCTAAAAGGTTGACCTGTTGGGAGAGCCCATTGTTCTGAATAAATTGTTTTAGTGTCTCTTCATAGCCGTCATTCACCACATTTCCTGCTATTGTAAGATTCGCTGTAATACCGTTCTCTTTCAACAATAAGATTGCTTGTAATGCTTCCAGTTGGTTTTTGGATGGCGCAATTTGCCCAAGAATAAGGCATTCAACAGTGGTTAATACAGTTTTAACGCTATCATTTACAGAACCAGTTTCATTTTCTGGAATTACTACGGGGTTATGTGCTATGAATTGCTTTTGTGGTTCTATAAAAGCAGCAAATTTTTTGCGTACCGCTTCTGAATTGAAAACCACTTTGGCGGAAAGCCAGTTGACCAGCCGCGCACCTCGCTGCAACCCACAAAACATTTGGTAGCCATGATCTTCCTCCCCGAATTCGTGAATAAACCAAACATGAGGCGTACCCGCAAGTTTTGCTGCAATAGCCGCTGGGGGAATCGTCATTGTATTGGTAGCCACATAATCTGGCTTTACTTTTAAGATCAGTCTGTAGATTTTCCAAACCGCAATTGAATTTCTGAATACCCTTTTCCAAAACCGAAACTGGCTTATCTTTTTGCCAATATCCAGCACCCAGGCGTAAAAATAAATTTCATGAATACCCTTAGTGTAAGAGCGTACATGATCCGCAAAAATTGCATCTCGTAGCACTATTACTTCTACATGGTAGCCAGCATCGTGCAGAATGTGAATTTGCTCTGCAAGACATTTGTTCGCACCTCCAAGATCTACTTCGTGCGACAACCATAAAATTTTCCTCATTTCCTATTCAGCAACTTCTTGACCCCAAAGTAAAGCACTGGCGGAGTAACAAGTTGTACAAAGTTTGAAAGGCGGGTTTTTGTTTTCGCATCTTCATCGCCAGCCGGACGATATTTAAACAAAGTATCATTCGCTTCCGCATTGGGATTTTTGTCGGAGTCGGGTCTGCCATTGCTGTAATAATAAACGGCTATAGATTTTCTACTTCTATCCGGTGGACAGGTCAGTGGATCCGGATGTCCATGGAAAGAAAAATCAGAGGTTGAGAATATAGCAAGCCTGTTGAATACGGGAAGAATCTTTGCTTTGCAATCTTTCATTTCCCGATCCCATAGTTGAAAATGTCCTCCATATTCCTCTTTCCAATCTTTATTCAGATAAACAAGAGCGTTGATCCTACGATCTAATCCATTGGTGCGATGCTTGTTAAAATCGGCATGTACTTTCAGAAAGCCGTCACGTAAAATTTGGTGGTAACCACCGCCAAGAAAATGCGGATCGGGAATAAGATTTTCAATTCCTGTAAGCGCCGAAAGAAAATTTAAGAAAGGACCTGAATTAAGGTAATGAAGAAATGCTTTTGTTTTAGGGCCAAACTTGTATTCGTCATTTGCTGCCAGTTTTATCTGGTTCTGGTCGTTATAAACATTTTCCGGATTCCGCTGCATGTCGGGAAGTTCTTCCAGAATTTCATCGAGCAACTGCGGATTGAACAGGTTGTCATAATAACCGCTTGGAAAGGGATCGGCACTGATGTATGACTCGTGTTTTGAGCGTCCTATTTCGAGCAGTTCTTTATCGGATATGTTGTGGAGGAAGTTCATTTGCGGAAAGTAATTTGAAGTCTAAAGTATAAATGGGGCAAATTTTAGTAGATGATTTATGTCACCTTTCAAAAATTCGGTGTGCTTGTTTCATTTCAAAAAACTGAGACACTACCTAAATTTCTCTCTAATTTCCACAATAACTGAATTTATTACTTGTATTAGAAGGGGGCTTTTTCCTCGGTTAGAATAAACGCGTGCTTACAAAACCCGTAAATTTTGTAATCGTTACTACCCAAAAATTTGAAAAAATCGGAGGCTAAAAAATCTTCGAGCTTACAGTGACGCTCTACAATAATCACTTTCGGCCGGTATCTGCTCCAATCATTACTCCTGATGATTTCTTCATCTGCACCTTCAGCATCAATATTCAGTAAATCAATGGATTGACCGGATGGCAAATATTGATTCAATAATTGTCCTAGCGACATGCACTTTACTTCTGAAACCCGAATAGGTTTTTGTCCATGAAACTGAAGTATTGCCGGAAGTTCTTCTGAAACTGTGGTGTTTAATTCTCTCTGATGAAATTCGTAAAAATTAAGTGTTTTATTTTCGGGTCCGATGATCAGCTGAAGAGAAATATCTCTCTTTCTTTTTCGCTGCAATAGTTTTATCGCTTCTGCAGAACCATCTATGTTTATACCTTTCCAACCCTTTCGATAGAAGTGGTAAGTATTGGAGAATCTCCAGGGATGGTAAGCTCCCACATCAACGTAGAAACCTTTGGAATTATAAAGCAAGCCCGACACTATCATGTCTTCCGCCATCTGAGAGTACGACCTCTTATAGTACACCGATTTTCCTCTCAGTACGGTCATTACCTTTTGCCGGACACTTCCAAATAAATGTTTCATTGGTACCATCAAGCGGCAGATTGAACAGCGTGAATGAGATTGTCAACATTTATGGTAAAGTCTGTATTGCGCAATAAATCGTAGTTGCCGGGCACTTCCGGGCCTTCGCCAATAAGATAAGTGTAGTCAAGCTTGTTTAGTGAAGCCATCGTCCAGAAACCTTGATTGATATAACTGGGTGGGAACAATTCCAGAATGTGTGTTCCGGGCGAACAAAAAGCAATGTTCGTTAGTCCGGCACCATGAGCGGCTACAATCCTACGGGCGTTCGCAAACAAGGCAACCTGCTCTTCAAAACTCATTGACTCTGGATAAACTGTTGTGAATCCATGCGTCGCAAGTAATTGAGACAGTTCTGTCTCGTTTAACAATCGTCTTCGCACGGCATTTTTTCGCCCAATGAAAATATCTGATGATGTCTTATTTTCTACATTAGCCGGCACAAAAGATTTACGCAGAAAATCCAATATCCATGACGATACATTCCCGGACATACAAGTCGCTGTAGTTATCAAAACAGATTCGCATTTGAGGTAGGGATGTTCGTCTAAGGCTACAATTTTATTTTCGGGAATGCCAAGCAGTCGAAGGGTTGTCTTTTGAAAAGAATGTTTTCTACTACTGACTACAAAATGGTCAAAACTTTCAATTTTATGCCCACTGGCAACTGCGAGATTTAGTTTGGGCAACGCATCGGTCAACCAGTGAAAATAATTTTCGTGTGCCTGACTGGCGCTGATGTTTAGTGTAAATCCTTTCAGAAACCTCGGCTTCTGATAAATTGTTCGGTTGAACACAGAATGTGAATCCGGTGTCAGACAGATTTCTAGCGAAGCGTCATACACCAGCTTGCGTTGGCGGTTGATCACTGTGCCGGCAGGTCCTAACAAAAAAGCAGATGAAAGAATAGTTGCTGCTACTGGTTCCGACGATTCAGTAGTGCCGAGTGCTCCAGGCAAAAACTTCCAATGAAGTGGCTCTCCCAGAGTTTGAGGCGTAACACGATTAAAGCGCTCCACAGGAAAAATATCTCTGTGGTATTTGGAATTCTCTACCTCCGCCGCAGCTTCAAGCGAAATATGATCTGATGCTATTAGCGGCCATCCCGTAATGCTGGCAGGCAATGCAACACCTGTTCGGTAAATTTTTTTTAGGGTTCGCTTCATCTTGAAATCAGTCTCAACCATTTGTTGTTCCCATTAGACCAACATCGTTTTTATAGAAAAAGAAATTTTCAGGGTGAGCGAAGCGAGTGTCTTTCATGAAACCGTATGTAACGAGTCGTTCATAGACTTCCTGCATTTTTTTCTCTGAAACGATTGTGGGATGTGTCTCTAATTGAATTTTGCGAATGGTATGGAAATCAATGTGCTTTAAGATATCGTACTCGGCTCCTTCAATATCCAGTACGAGGTACGTGGGTTTGATAGATCTGATTGTTTCATTGAGATCAAACTGATCAATTACGGCTACAGTAGTGTCCTCAAGTTGGTGCATTGAGCTGGCAAGAAAACTATCGTTATGGGTATAAAATGCAGTTTGCTTTTTGCCCTGCCCGAGAAGCCCAAATTGTAAGGTTGGCTGAACCTGGTTTGCTGCATACATTTTGTTGATCAGCGGTTGGAGCTTTTTGTTGGCTTCAAATGTAAACACGCGATCGCTGCCGATTTTCTTTGCACAGAAAGTCGAAACAAAACCCATTCCCGCACCAAGCTCCAAAACCCGGTCATTGGGTTCAAGAGTATTGTCAACAATGTCAATCAATGGACCTTCATAGCTTCCATCATTTATAAACCGCAATACGGAATAGCCCATCGAAAGCACAACAGGGAAATTTACCCCCGCAACGCTGTGCCATGGATAGATACGATATCGAAGATGATACCACGCGAGGCGATACGCTTTCTGGAATTGAAACTGTATTTTATGTAGTAACGACATCCGATAGGTTTATTGGCTACCCAACACGATTTGACGGATTGTTCCGAGTGTCATTCTGCTTACGGAAAGGTCTAACGGCTGGGAGGATAGATGCTTTATGATGTTTGCAATTCTACTCAACTTTGGCAATTTATTATCTGCAACCATTTGTTCTAGAAATGCGCACCAATCCGAACGCTTGGATTTGTACAAAGCTTCTTTGTGCAAGCCAGAATACCTCGAATCTGATAGAAGTGCTTTTATAATTTCTCTTTCTTCTACAGCAAATTTTTCTAACGACGAACCGGTTTTAGATTCTTCGTGAATTCTGAAGTTTACCAGCACGTCATCCATGTAAGCAACATTTGGGAAATGATAGAGATAGCGAATCAATAAATCCCAATCGAAGGCGTAATGAAACCGGGAATTGATGCCTCCGCAATCATGGAAATGCTTCAATCTCATCCAAACACCTGGTTGAACAAAATGAACCCCAGGCTTCCAGCACATCAATCCGGAGGCCGTCATGTTTTGATTATGGATTATTTCTGAAGTAGCTGTAGTAAAGTTGTTTACCGCCCCCGCTACAAGGTATATATCAGCAGAAAGGAAAGCAGAGGAAATTTTTTTCAGTGCTTCAGGCTCAAGAAAATCATCGGAATTTAACCAGTTAAAAATGTCACCAGTGCAGTGTTTCAATCCTTTCTGAATTGCATCTACCTGACCATTGTCTTTTTCACTGACCCAATATTTTAAATGATGTGCGTACTTTTTAATTATTTCTACCGAGCCGTCTTTGCTTCCACCATCAATTATAATGTATTCGAGATTGGCATATTGCTGCGACAAGACTGAGTCTATGGTCTGCTCCAGGTAGGCAGCCTGGTTGTAGGACGGTGTGACAATGGAGATTTTTAGAGACATAGTAAAGTATCGTAGAGATGCGGCGAGATGACAGGGCTAAATAAAAAACTTTTGTTTGTGACCTTCCTCCCACATCCGAAACCGCACTTGACCAACATAATGCCTCACAGCAAGGGGCGTAGTATCAATTTTAGAATTTAAGCCAAACATATCTTCTACGCTAAGACAAAAAAATCTTGGATCAAGAAAACGAAAATCGTTTTGCTGCACCATCAGTTGCATGGCAGTCTGATCGGTAAAATAACCTACTGTATTTGTTTTTACCTTTTGCATATAGTAATCAATACAGCCGCGAACATCAGGTTGTTGGTTTAACACTAAAAATCCTCCATTCAAATAGTTATATCCACTCGACGGATTGAATTCTTCATCAAAATGGGCAGAAGTATCTGCCATATACCAATTGTATTTCCTAAGCGAATCCAACCCTGTTTTAAAGTTTGGAAAGAAAAGAATGTCTGAATCAAGAAATATGGTTGTGGATGAAATTTTAAGACTGCAAAATGTGAAGAGTTTTTTCACTTGCCATGTTGGGCATTCGGAAATCAGTTCACGGTATTCTGGGGCAATCTCATTGCTCCATTCAGTAAATTCTACAAATGGAAAACGCTTAAAAAATTTTCTGGTTTCTTCAATATGATTTCCGTCTGAAATTATTTTCCAGGAACGAGGGACACCAACATTTTTCACAAAGGAATAAATGCTTAGCATTTGGTCGGAAGTTTCGCCTTGTCCTGAAAAGCAAGCAAGAGTAATGTCAACCGTGGGCTTATCTAAATTCGGTGAAATATCCTGCAACAAAAACTTGTAAAAGCTTTCCTTAGATCTTTTGGCTTTCCGGTTGTTGTAAAACTTATTCAGTTTGCCTTGTCCTGGAATCATTAACTTAAATTTTAGCAGCTATAAAACCTCGTGTAATCTTACGGGAAATTTAAGGCTCATCTCTTGCAAATGCGGGGAAATATTTGCATTTCGACATTGTCTTTCCACCATAACACAGGAGAAGTTTCTTTATGAAACGTTAGAAACATTTCTCCTTGCCCACTGCTCCGGTTCAAAAAAATTCTGTTCAATTTCTCCCAGACGATCATCCTCCCAATTCCACCATTTAATTTCAAGCAGCTTTTCTATCATTTCGTCATCAAATCTTTTACGCAGTGCATGCATAGGATTGCCTACCATAATTGTGTAGGGCAAAACATCTTTTGTAACCACTGTTCCCGCTCCTATCACCGCCCCATCGCCTATTGATACGCCATCAAGCACTGTTACATTCATACCTATAAAAACATCGTTTCCAATTTTTATAGGCTTTCGCTCTTGTATTTTGTCTTCTGTTACTAATGTATATCCATTCTGTTTTACCGTTGAATAAAACATTGGTGAAGTGGAAATGCCATTAAGCGGATGGATGCCCCAACCCGAAATAAAGTTCGGACCTATTGAACAGAAGTTGCCAATTTGGGTATATGAAATAGAGGCATGATCGGAAACATAAGTGTACTTGCCAATTGTGGACTTATGAATATAGTGGTGGGCAAACAGACGGGCGCGTGAATCAATTTCCGAATCAATAACTCTACCATTTACTTCATCTACATACTTGTCGAGTATTAGCAACTCGGGCAGCATAGCGCTAAACAATTTTTTTGCAAAAACTCTGAATACTTTCTTCAAGACGCTAAGCTTCTTTACCTGTAAGAAAAGATTTGACCGCTTTTTTAATTCGGAGCGGTAATGGAATGGTATGGTAAAGCTCTTTGTAAAATTTGTCAATGCTTTTCCGCACCGCTATATTTTCCTGCACAGGAAGTTTTTTTACTTCTATGCTACTTGCCAACTCCATATCAAACTTATCTGTTCTCAAACTGTGTATGCCGGTGCCGTCATTACCAATATTTCTTACCAATGATTTTTTAGGCAGCAAACTATACCCGTCTGCATTCAACCAGGATGAATACCATTTCACTGCCCAGGAATTAATAATACCTTGATTATTTTGTTCCAACTGCAAATAATAGCAGGCATGTCCTTCAATGTCGAACTTTCTCCTTTCCTCTTCGGTTTTCCAAAGGTCTAAATGAAACTTTGTATCTGGATTAAAAAACTTCCAGGCCCTTTTCCATGTTGCCCATCCCCAGCAAGTGTTAATCTTCAGAAACAAGGTTTCCTCCTTTACTTTGATTCTACGGCTATAGGGATAAATATATCCGCTGACGTGCATAACAGCAGGATCATCTGCATAGGTAGTCAATGCATCGTTCATGTATTTTAGAAAGCCTTTAGTTACACAGATGTCGTCTTCTAAAACAATAACGCTGTCGTGGTGTTCAAGCACCTTGCTCACTCCCTGCATTATACTGTTTGCAAGTCCCAAATTTTTTTCCTGTTCGGTGATAAATACGCTGTTCGTCCATTGCCGTTCTCTTATTATTTCCCGCACCGCAAAAACCTTCGATACCAATTCTTTATCGGAGGCATCTTTTGGAGCGTCTGCGTAAATAAATAATTCCGTTTCTCGAGAAAGATCGCATTGCTGCAATGCCTCAAGTACCATACGGGTATGCTTCGGGCGATTATAAACGAATAGGACTACCGGCGCTAATTTCATCTGTCTTACGCTTTAAAACCGCTTGCTCCCAGAAATAGGGAAGTAGTAAATACCATGCGTGCTCTCCATCAAAAAAATGTGGGTTGTCAACGGTTAGCACTTTGTTCACCGCAGCTTTGGTTTCTTCTCTATTTATTAAGCCACACTCCTGAAAGTTTTTGGAGGAAATAGTGTCGAGCAAAAAGGTTCTCCACGGACCTCGCATCCAGTCAACAATCGGTGTATTGAATCCTACTTTCGATTTTCTATTTACAATGCTTTCGGGCATATAAGGTCTTGCAGCATCGCGGATCAGACTTTTTGTAAAACCGTTTTTTAGTTTGCTTTCCCAGGGAAGTGAAAATGTAAAACTTACCAACCGGTGATCCATAAACGGCATTCGCGTCTCTACGCTACCGGCCATAGCATATCTGTCGTAATTACGTAGCAAGGTTGGCAATACTGTTTCATGAAACAACTCATAAAGTAAGCCATTATAATTACCAAATTCAGCTTTCGAAAGGTTCTCCTTTTTGTTATTGCCCGTGAGTTCTTTGAGGATGTATCGTGCTATATTTTTTCGTCCGTTTAGGTGGACGTTCATCTGCGTTTTCCATTCTCCAAAACCAATACCTGGCTTTGTTTCCTGCGCATTTTCATCACTGAACATTCCTTGATAGGTTCCGAGGATTTGTTTGATTTTGCGAAGATTAAGTCCGGCATCAAGTAAGGCGCGGGTGATGTCACTCCTGTAACCGGCCATTAACTCATCAGCGCCATGTCCATCTATTGACACGGTCACGCCGTTCTTCTTAATATTTCGATAGAGTTCGATCATAGGAATCGGACTCGTCAGGTATAATTCTTCAAAAAAATAAAGGTAATCGTTCAAACTATCCACACCTTTCACCGGATCAATTTCCAGATAGTCTGCCGGAATGTTCAAATGATTGACAACCTGTTCAGCATAAGGTCGCTCATCGAGTGGTGTTCCTTTGAAGCAGGCAACAAAAGCATGTTGCCAGGACGCTGCGCTTCGCTCTAATTTCCGGTTTCTCGCAATGTGTGCAATGGTACACATCACGGCACTGGAATCGAGTCCGCCACTTAGTGCTGTTCCTATCGGCACATCCGAGCGCATACGGATGGCGCAGGCATTGATAAACAATTCGCGGAAAGCTTCTACCTGATCCTCATACCGCGCAGGCACTGAAACAAGCTCCTTTCTGGTATCCCAAAAGCGAATTGGGTGCAAAACTTTTTCGTTCTTTTTCAGAATGGCATAGGAACCAGCGGGAAATCTTTTTATGTTTTTGATCAGGCATTTGTCAGTAACCTCATAGCGAAACATGTTATTCTTACACCAGTCAAAATCTTCAGAAATAGTTACTTCATCAAAAGAAGGGGTAATCGCTTTCATCTCTGAAGCAAAAAGAAAAGCTTTTTTATAGAAAGAGTAAAACAATGGCTTCTTTCCAAACCTGTCTCTGCTAATAAAACATTCTTGCTTGTCTTTGTCCCAGATCACAAACGACCACATGCCGTTGAATTTTTCAAGACAGCCCACACCCCAATGCCGATAAGCGGCAAGAATCACTTCGGTATCAGTTTCCGTTTTGAATGTAAAACCTTTAGCCCTTAGCTCAGTTCTTATTTCGAGAAAATTGTAAATCTCCCCATTGTAAACAATAGCAAGTCCCTCATAAAAAAATGGTTGACTCCCCGCTGAAGATGTATCGAGAATGGACAACCGACGATGTCCGAGATAAATTTGTTCATCCGCATCTGAAAAAAAGCCTTCCCCATCGGGGCCTCTGTGTTCCAGTCTTCTAAGCCCTTCTTTTAGTTTTCCTACTGAGATATTACCCCAGCCCCCCGCTATACCGCACATGTAATTTTTGAATTGTTGGTGTGTAATTTGTTTTTTGACAATTGCTGCTTCTTGCTGCAAAGGTTACCAATACGCTCCGTTTTCATGCAGCTTCGCATTATTTGGTTGCTCCTCTGGAAAAGGACGTTTCCAATGTTCATTAAACAAAGCTTGAAACTGCTCCCTGTCTTCCCATCTTTTGCCTTTTATACCAAATAATATCTGCGTGGCACCACCCATGTGTATCGCCTGCTTTCCGAGCGACTTAACATAAGCGCCTAATGGTAAACCATACCCGCCCGCTCCAATTAAAGCCACGTCAAAATCTTGCTTCGCTATTTCCGCTTTCATGTGTTCAAAGACTTCTATCCAATTGTTGAATGAAGCCGTATTATAGGTGAGTGTTTGAATTGAGCGTACTGTTTTTAGTTCGAACTCGGGCAAAACATTTTGATTGGCAAAAAGCAGTTGTCTTTTATGCAGATACTGATGTTTAATTGAATCTTCAAAAGGATGTACTACCAACACTTTCTTTCCTTCGAGGAATGCACTCCAAGGCTCATTAAAAAAGTAAGGTTCTATTGATTCAAGGGGCATCAAATCTGCATTCGGACAAAACCTTCTCACCACTTCGTTCTCTCCATCATTATTCCATATTCCCATCAAATCGGTTGCACGTATTGCTTCGATATACGCTTTTGCAAAACTCTTTAAATAATAATCTTCCACTGGGAAAATTCCTGCCAACTTCCATATCGGCTCTTTCACCGGTTCGTGCCAGGTTATCTTTCCGCGATATTGATACTCCAGATAATTCAGTACCAGCCAAAGCTCTACCAATCCTATTCTTGCTACAAGAAAAGGCTCCGCTCCTTTCAGCCTCTGAGCGATCATTTTATTTCCCTCTTCAAGTGTAGCGACCTGTTTATGGTATTCGTTGGCGAGTCGCTTTTTAATAATGCGGCTGTACTTAAACTCTTTACCAACTATGCCAAGCAGGCCATTTGCTATGCGTCCTATCACTATCAGGAAATGAACCTATAAAAAATGCGAAGCGCCAAAGGAGCTTTCGGTTGATTTATCGCAATAATGTGGGCATATAACTCACCCATTCTGGTGGCGGTTAAATAAAAAGCTTCGCGCCAGCCTTTACTAAAAAGATGCAAACGCATTTGCGTATAAAAAGTGGTCAGTACATATTTATTGGAAATAGGCACTACTTCATGCGGCGCATCGGGAAAAACTTCGTTGTAAAGTTTTATCGCAGAAGCAGAAAGCATATACACCAACTGCAGCATCTTTTTGTAGCGCGTTTTCTCCTGCTTTATCAAATGGTTTATTCTGAGTTCCGGAGACGAACCCCCGTACCATCCCATTTTAATGCCGGTCAATAATATTTGCATATCTCCGCCACTGATCAAAGATTTTCCTACCCGATCGCTCATGGTATAAACTCCGGTTTCTACCTGCCGGATATATTCATCCATTACTTCTTTCCGCACAGTCATACCGGTTCCATAAGGATAAGCAGTTTGCCCCCAACGCACATTGTCTATAATGGTGCCATCCATCTTTCTCTCCTGAAACAAGTCTTTGTGTGCAAGAGCAAAATCTGAAACTTCACCAACAAACTCAACAGAAATTATTCCCGGACCCCACACGCCTGTTTGCGGAAATTGCTGGATGATCTGTGTGGCTTTTAAAAGATAATCAGATGCAGGTTCATTGTCATCATCAAAAAAAACAATCCACTCGTTTACCGCGTGTTTTGCGCCTGCAATGCGTGCCGCAGTTAGTCCCGGCTTTTTTTCCTCCACAATTTTTGTTTCAGGAAAATTTTCAAGGAAGGCTTTCACAATTTCTCTCTCCATCAGCTTTGGAGACGAGTTATTGTCCACTATGATCACTTCATGTGGCGGGCAGTTTGGCGCTTGCTTAATTTCACGTATTGCAAGCAGGAAGCGCTCAAAAATGACCGCATCCGGATTATATGCACAGGTAATTATTGAAAAACTCAACGAATTCAATTCTGATAGGTTTGCTCCGTAACAGTTACGGCTAACGGTTGCACTTTTGCAACTTCAGGAGTTTTCCTGATATAGGGAAAATACTTTTTTAGGTTGTTCACTGGCAACTCCACGACGTACCATGACAAAGATGCTACTGCTACAAGAATAGCGAAGTGAATCAGGATAAAGCCACCTGTAGCAGGCAGATCAATCTTGAACCATTCAAACAGGTAAAGTTGAAAATTATGAAACAGGTAAAGCCCATAACTGATCTTTCCGAAGTAGAGAATTACAGAATTTTCAAGTGTCCATTTTGCAATTCCCTTAAACCCTTTCACGCTGCCCCACACCAGAAACACACCAATTAATGCCATTGAACTTCTTCTGAAAAACTCATAGAACGGATGAAATTCATTCCATATCGGCAAACTAAATGGCCTTATTTCAAACAAAAAAAGTAAAGCGAGTCCTACCAGTCCTGCTGTTTTCATAAGACGCGGAGAGGTATCGTTTGACTTTGTAGTTGGCAGGGTCTGGTGCAATGCAAGTAATGCACCCAATCCCAACCCATCAAACAATGCCGGTGTAAGCAATTGTGTAAAGAACGAGGGATTCCATGTATTCATACTCATTCGGAATAATGGTGCAACCAGTACAATTCCAAGAACAATTTTTTTCAAGTGCCTCAAAGGCATGAACAAAATGATAACAGGCCAGATAATATAGAACTGTTCTTCAGTGCTCAGGCTCCACAAATGACCACCCAGACCCCAGTGATCTTGCTGGTAAAAGAATATGTTGGAAAGATAGGTAAGGTGCCACCAGGAGATATTTTTTATCCAAAGAACATTGAAGAAAATCAGAAACCCTATGCAGAGATAATAGATTGGGAAAATGCGCAGGGTACGTCTGATAAAATAATTTTTCCAGACTTGTTTTTTGGAGTATCCTGTTTCTTCTGCCTTTAGGCGATTCCTGATCAGAATACCTGAAATCAAAAACCCGCTCAGGACAAAAAAGAAATACATCCCTGCTTCGGCTATTACTGTAATCCATCGGAGCAGCCGGGGATCAACACTATCGTCCAAAGCTTCGGGAAGCCAGTGAGCAGCAATCACAAATACTGTGAGCAATCCCCTTAATCCATCAGGTTGTTTATACTTTTCCAGATTATTATTAGTTGGTGCCTGTAAGAACAGTAGATGGCGCTATGGAAACGTTTTTCTTTTTGTTGCTGTATTCAAATAGAGATTTCAGCCGCAGGATCGGCTTTTCGAAGACATACCACGAAAGAGCGCAAATCCCAGTTAAGAACGCTAGTCTAAATAAGTGTGTAAGGACAAATGCGAAAGG
The DNA here is from genome assembly GCA_937870855.1 of uncultured Taibaiella sp. GTDB lineage: Bacteria > Bacteroidota > Bacteroidia > Chitinophagales > Chitinophagaceae > JAFIGV01. Next base: position 70,587 of record CALMWT010000012.1, on the reverse strand, counting down.
CTGCAAGAGGGAAGGGTAGGATATACCTTCGAAAGGAGGGACGAAATTATGCAGAAGATATAATCCATAACTGATCTTACCTAGAAAAATCAAACCACGATTATTAAGCACCGGCGCAGCAACTTTGTTGCTGATACCATCTGAGGCATGCCAGATGAGTAGCGCAAAAAAGAAAGAAATAGCCGGGAAATAAATTCCATAAAACCAAAAGCTGTAGACGTGAAAGTCTGTTGACAGTTTTCCAAGTGCTAAAGGGGCGAAAATGAAAAAAAGCGCCCCAAGGAAAGTGAGAGAGTTTCGGGAGCTATATAAAAAGTCAAACCATCTGGGGCGAAAAATTTTTCCGTATGCCAGCAAGGCTCCCAGTCCGAAAGAGTCGAGACTGCCCGGCGTCAGAAACCTGGCAAGATCGCTCCACTGACTTCTTGTTTTAAGTCTATAGATTATAGCCACCATAATTGCGGCACAAAACATTGCCGGCAACCATTTCCTCCGAACAAACAAAACAAGTGCCGGCCAAAAAATATAAAATTGCTCCTCTACAGAAAGTGACCAAAGATGAGAAAGATGACCCTGCCAGTCATTGGCTTTCCAGAAGTAAAAGTTGGAAGCATAGAAGAAATGCCACAAGAAATTATCCCGAATATTTGATTCGTTAAATAGCCAGGCAATGATGATGACAAGGTAGTACAGGGGGAATATCCTTAGCGATCTTCTTATATAAAATGTTTTGAGTGCCTGCTTCACCGAAGCACCTTCCTCGATCTGCTGCTTCGATTTCAGTAGAATACCTGTTATTAAGAACCCACTAAGAACAAAAAAGAGCGTAACACCAGAAATGCCATTATTGCTGTATCGGTTCAGTATATTTTCTGCTGGCAACCAGTGCGCAATAATAACAAGCAACACCGCAAAAGCGCGCAAGGTATCAAGCTGGGGCATGTAGCCTTTCTGATAATTTGGTTGCATAAATTAGTTTGCCACTGCTATCCAATGCGTTGGATAATGATGCTCATATAGAAGTGAGGGTTCACGGAATGGACGTTCCGGCCTGACAACAATTTGATGTGGGTTTTTCCCAAGCCATGCGCCCCACCAGGAAAAGGAACTGTTGGCAATAATATGATGATCGCAGTTTGCCATCAATTGAAGCTCTTCATAATCCTCTAATCCATACCGATCTCCTATGTAGGTTACATTTTCAAGGTCTGAAAAGAACGTTTTGCACCACTCAATATCATCTGAAAAAATCAAGTAACTTCCTTGCACATCCTTTTGTTGCAAGTATTGCAAAGCATCGCGATAATAACTTTCTCCTACAAATCCGTAACGATCATCGTGTAAATAATCCTTGCGGCGAATATGGATAGAGATAGTCGTGGCACCTGTGAAAATCTCCTGCTTCGCTTTTTCCAGTCCTTCAGTTTTGCAACTAAACTCTTTCAACAGTAAGCTGCGAATTTCTTCAAAATATTTGTAGCTCTGCCAATAGCCTTTGTAATAGTTGATCCATTTATTTGCTGTTGCTACTTGTGGCTGGAAGATAAAACCGCTTTCTTCTACCGTTTGTATCAAATCCAATCTCTTCAACAAACTATTTACTTTAGTTCCTTTTGTAAGAATTCTTTTTTGAACTGTTTCCGAGACAAATTGCGCGTTAATACTATAACGATCTAACAAAAATTTTCTGTTGAGATAGTCGGTTTTATATGACTCTATCTCAAGGTAAAGTCGCTGTTTATTTGCTGCTGCAAGTTGCTTTCCAAAAGCGTATTGAAAAAGTTGATTGCCTAAGCCACCGGTAAAAGAAGTAATAACCAACAATAAATAGTTTATACCGAAGCTATCTGTGTGGATTCTGGCCTTGTTCGTCCCGTGATTAATGCGCGAACTATTCTTCGAAGTGCATATCGCTTACGTGTGTAGCGAAACAGGTTCCACATCATACGCAATTCATCCTTCCGGCTAAAATTCGGAAGCTCACTTATGTCGTCATATATCCGTAGCAAACGATGGTAAATGATGAGCTTTTCTTCATCGGTGTTTTTGGGATGATCGTAATAAGGAGCCATCATCTCAAAATGAGAAATAAGAACAGTATGTTTTCTGTCGCGTGTCCAGTTTGTTTGGGTGATTGATGTATCCAGCCGACGATAGTAAGACCTCACCTGTGGCAAGCCCAGAACTTTATAATTTCGTGAGAGCCATAACTGCCAAGCCCAATCTTCCGAAATAATACTATCGGAAAACGCATAGTTCATCTCTAAAAAATGCTTTTGAGAAATGATGCTGGACTGAATAAAAAAATAAAAATCGAACACTACATCCCGAAAGATATTGCCGGTAGGGGGTGTATAATTTTTACCTCTAAGCTCTTCAAACATAGAAGGCGCAATGATGTTGTTGTCCTTATCAATCATGCTTGTGTCGCCATAGATCATCGCATAAGATTCATCCAGACTTTCAAAAAGCGCTACGTCTTCCAGCAGACGATTCTCCACCCATAGGTCATCGGATATGCCCACCCAATATTTCCCTTTTACTTTTGCAAAAGCTTCTTTCAACGAAGACTGAACTCCCTGATTTACTTTATGAACAGTGAAATCACAGGAATAATTATTCTCGTCAATCCAATGCTTCAATACTGCCGCAGAGTCGTCGGTAGAACAATCGTCAATAAGAATGTGTTGCAAATTGGGATAGTTCTGTCGTTGTACACATTCAAGTGCTTCTACCACATACTTCCCACTGTTGTAACATAGCGTTATAACCGACACTAATGGCCAATCCTTCTTTTTCAAATCCATTCTAAAAAGCGTTAACCGCTGCTATTACTTTTTCTACTTCCTCATCACTCATCACTGGCGAGATAGGAAGAGAAATGATCTGTTCGTGAATGCGTTCTGCAATAGGAAATGAAAGCGAAGCCCATTCTTTGTATGCCGGCTGCTTATGCGGTGGCACCGGATAGTGGATAACTGTTTGAATATCGCATGAGGTCAAGTAGTCCTGAAATCTTTTTCTGTCGCCTGTGCGCACTGTAAAGCAATGCCAAACATGTCCTTCGTCATTCATTACTCTTGGCAAAATAATAGCTGAATTATTGATGCGATTGAGATACATCCCGGCAATGGTTCTGCGCCTCGCGTTGTCGCTATCAAGACATTTCAATTTTACAGAAAGAAAGGCTGCCTGAAACTCATCAAGCCGGCTGTTGATTCCTTTGTAAAGGTTTTGATATTTTATGTGAGACCCATAATTTCTCAATGCTTTCAATGCTTCTGCGAGCTGATCATTATTGGTAGTTATTGCGCCACCATCACCTAAGGCGCCAAGATTTTTGCCGGGGTAAAAACTAAAACCACTCGCATCGCCAAGATTACCGGAACGTTTACCTTTATACATCGCACCGTGAGATTGTGCAGAATCTTCAATCACTTTTAGTCCATGTTTCTGAGCAATTTTATTGATGGCATCCATCTCACAAATTTGACCGTACAGATGTACCGGTAATATTGCTTTCGTTTTGCTGGTAATTTTCTTGCGAATCTCGTCAGGATTAATCAGTGCAGTATCTTCAAAAGACTCAACGGGAACAGGAATCAATCCGGCTTTGGACACAGCCAAAATAGAAGCAATGTAGGTATGGGACGGCACAATTACCTCATCACCTTCCGTCATAAATCCCAGCAATTTATAGGCTTCAAGAATCAAAATCAGCGCATCTAATCCATTTGCTACGCCTATGCAGTGTTTAGTGCCACAATAGTCCGCAAATTCCTTTTCAAACGCTTTGAGTTTTTCACCTAAAATGAACCAACCGCTTTCCAGTATTTCATCAAATGTTTGTTGGTACTCCGCTTTATGGCGAAGATTAATAGTCTTAAGATCAAGAAATAAAATTGGCATTCTGAAACTGGGATTAAAAGAGAAGGAGGCTAACTGGCAATAGCATAGAGCACAAGGTCCATGCTGTCATTACCATGCTGGCGCAAATAAAAACGGTAGGAGGAATGGAGGCTATGCAGATAAAGGGGGATGCGCCAAAGATCATCTACATTATGGTAGGCACTAATAGCCAGATGTGGTTTCTTATTTCTGATAAGTTGCTCACATCCCCGAAGGGCATTTGGCTCTTCACCTTCAATATCCATTTTTATGAAAATGCTATTGTTGTAACCGTCGAATGAAGGAAGAAAACTATCGAGATGAATTGTTTGGATCACTTCGTTTCCCGCATCATCTATTGAAGATGCCATATTACCCAACGAATTGAATTTTAAAAAGCGATGCTGTGCACTCAAACCAAAATTATACACGAAAATCCTTTCGGAGATTTCTTCATTCAGACCTGCACAATATTGAAGTAGTTTATTAAAATTTCCCGCATCAGGCTCAAATGCATAGATCTTGTCAAACTTCGGATGCTTCTGAATGAAGGCGTTCACTGTATCTCCATTGAAAGCGCCACAGTCAAAAAAAACAGACTGGTCAGGCACCTGAACTACAGACTCTGGAAAATAATCGTCTTTATCTCCCAATGGAATTTTTGCAAAATCCAATGTGATTCGGAAGTCAAGATTTTTGATGAAAATATCTTTGGAAAGCTGGTCGGTAAAAAGATCGAAAGCCTGTTTTATAGCATTTGTATCCTGCAATAAATCTTCTCTTGATCCAAAATGAAAATAAGGGAGCAAACTTTCAGGAAACAAGAAAGAAAGTTCGATGAAGGAATACACGTTTCTTATTCCTCTTTCGTTTAGGGAAACACTTAACCGATGAAAATCCATTTGTGGATTAAGCATTGTTACTACCAAAGCATAAGGCTGAGTGATAGTTTCAAGATGTGCAAGCGGTACAATCTTGATCCCTTCTATTTCTGTAAACTGTTTGGCAGGAGTATCGTCAGCAATAAAGAGCGGTCTGATACCATGTGCGAGCAAATTAGTAAGAATATGTTTTCCTGTAAGACCTGCACCGTACAAAACAACATCCGATGTTTTACAAAATTTGGAGAGCTCGCTTTGTCGTCTATTCGTATCTGTGGCTGCTAAAACAGCATTTAAACGATCGGTCATTTTAAGGTTTAAGTTTGTCAAGTTTGCTAGTTCTCCAGGCAGTAACATTGTCGGGGATTTGGGACTCATAGCCCAGCATTTTTCTTAGTCGGGGGTTGTCGTTAAAACGATCGCCCAACATTTTTGGGAAACTAATTTGCTGCAAAATGAATGGTGCAGTAAAAATGTGATTGACGGCGCGGCGGATTATGTTAGACGAATTACTGCCTGCCCGATGAAATAACATTGCATCAAAAAGAATGATAGAACCTGCGGGCGCGGCTACTACTTTCTGGAATTTATTAATGAACCCTTCAGACGGAAACTTTTCGATTTTATGGGTTCCAGAAAGTATGTATGTGCCGCCTGTTTCTTCCGAAAAAGGATCAATACAATACAGAATACTTATTGCCAGCGGACGGCTGGAAACAAAATGTTGATAGTTTAAGTCCCGGTGCCAGGTAGTTTGGTAGTGATCATTACTCGGCATATTGATAAGCGCATTCTGCGACATCAATACATAAAACTCTCCCAGCAATTTTGAAACCACAGCGTCAACTACAGGATGCGTTGCCAGATCCAAAAACTCATCATCATAAGCCAGTAAATGTCTTGCGACATTGGCATCGTTAATGGCTTTCAGATTTTGTTCTCCACCCAATTCCGTTATTTGTGTCTGATAGATTGCGTCAATTTTTGTGCGGAGTTGAGCGAGTTTTTCTTCATCGTAACCGCTTTCCACCACCACGTAGCCATTGATCTCTATCTCCTCTACTATAGCATCTACATCATTTTGCACCCGGTTTATTTCCCGGATGCCATGCATTTTAAGCGTAGCTGTATTCATAATTTTATCTGTTTTGTAAGCTTAATTGGGCATAGCCAACACCGCTTTGCCCCATGTTATTTCCTGAATAAAACAGATAGTGTCCGTAGTTAGTTTTGAGCGGCACGGGGTAGCAAATGGTTTGCGAATCCCAGCCTGTTTCTGAAAGTGGAAGATGAAATAAATCCTCTTTTCTTTCCCAAATTAATCCATCTTTTGATTCTGCATAGCCGGCGCTGTATATCTTAGAAAGAGTGTCTTTTGTGTAAAACATTTTGTGTAATCCGTTTTCAATAAAAACGGTTGGTCTGCCGATCCTGTATTCATCGTTTACAACATCCACACAATTTATCCCTTTACCCACCGGCATGTTAATACCATCGGCAGATTCTGTGTACATGATCTTATACTGGGGATAAGGAATAGCGTTGATAATCTCCCACCTGTTTCCTGCAGAATACCATATCCTGAAACGATCCTTTTCCTTAATGACCGTATGTATGGCTCTTATGTAATGTTCATCTGCATAACGATCGAGAACAGGAGTATCTGAAATTCTTCGAAAACTTTCGCCATTATCGCTGCTGATTGCCAATCCGGAAAAAGCAAGAAATTTCACCTTTTTCACGAGTTGAAAACCTACATAGTACATCCAAAGTTCCTCGCCGTTCTTTATCACAGAACCAAGAATCACTCCGTTATCATCAAACATTCCTTCCTTACCAATATCGAGAACAGGCTTTGAGGAAATTGAGATTATCTCTTTCGGATTTTCTGCTTTTAGATCTATATAACCGATTCGACTAATGCCCTCCTTATCGCGGAAACCACCGAAAACTCGTATCACTTCCGGCGTAAGCAGACAAGGTGTGGGCGTTATAAAAGTATTGTCGCGCCAGCCGCCCAGTCCTTCCGGATTAAATATCAAACCTTTTTTCTCCCAGTGCATCATATCATTTCTGCCGGAACGTTAAACGCTTCAAAGCTACTCTTCGCAGCAGGCTTTGCGGGACTGCCTATCATTAATTTCCCGTCCTCGGTATCTTTTACTATTAGCGCTCCGCTTCCTACAATATTGTCCCGCCCCAGTTTTATATAATCGTTGAAAGTGCAGTTGACACCTAGAAAAGAATTGCTTCCGATTACGCAAAAACCCGAAATAACACAGTGAGACGATAAATAAACATTGTCCTCTATCACCGTTTGATGACCTACATGATTGCCACTCCACAGCACTACATTGTTACCGATTTTCACGAGATGCTGTATCACATTGTTTTCAAAGATCATTACGTTCTCACCTATTGTAACATTACGCCAAACAAATGCCTTTGAACTGATGTAGTTAGCACATTTGTATCCTTTTGCTTTAGCGGCATTGAACATTTTAGTTCGTACCCTATTCAGTTTGTTGTACGTTGAAGCCGCGAACATTTCCACCTCATTGGGTGGAAAGTGATTGGTTATTTCCGCAAAATCAATAACCGGCAAACCCAAATGTGTTTCTTCTTTCCGGTATTCATTATCCACAGTAAAAGCTACTACTTCATAATCTGAATCGTAGGTAAAATATTCGTAGGCAATATCGGCGGTTTCCCCAATGCCGTAAATCACCAGCTTTTTAGTTTTCATTCTTGTATAAAATTAAGTGCATCGTTTCTCTTAGCACACCACGCCCACCGAAGCTTTCTTTGAAATGAAACAAACCCTCATTAATTACTTTTCCTCCTTCATTTGCAGTGCCGAGGTTGTAATATTGAAAGCCCTGTTCGTGTCCCCACTTTATGATGTAGTGTGTTACAGCATTAATGGCTCGCAATTCCTGGTAGGCAAAATCTGAAGCGATATACTGTGCGTGAAGCGCTCTGTTACCAAATTTAAAAACTACAGTTCCGCAAATCATTTTACCTTCTGTATATCCACCAAACAGCAATACATTTTCTTCACCTACCAACTGACGTAAACGCAAAATATCCGCTAATGAATGGACAGGCTTTTTTCCATGCTTATCGGAAAGGTTTTTCTCCAGCATATTCCAGAAGGTTTCAAAATCGTCAGTTAATCTGGTTGCTACAGATTTTTCAGCTTTCTTGATGTTATACTTCGTTCCATTCTCAAATCGTTTCTCAATTATTTCCACCGAAGGTTGTAGTTCTATAGCAATCTCCAACTCACGAGATAGTAATGAAAACCCATGATACCACATTGCATAATCGGTTTCATCGGCTAACCTGTTATTTAAAATGCGAAAAGGATTTCTAACTATTATTTCCTTTGCGCCCAAGGTTTTGCTCTCAGCGATCAGCAACCCTACCAGCTCCACTGCTTCTACTGTTCCGATCTCTGTTCCCATTACGAACCCTCCAAAAGTAGAGCGAGGATGGGACTGAAATACCACCTTGTCTTCTTTGTGTAGCAAACAAGCGGGTACCACAGCTACTATTTTATTTTTCTTGAAAAAAAGAAAAGAGCAATCATCCTCACTATTTGCGGGATTATGGTCGTAAAATGCCCGGCTGTGAAGGAAATTTCCATTTACTGATCTCGAAATAAACTCGTCCCAACCTTTACGATGTTCCGCCTCGGAATATCTTATAATCTCAAGCATGCTTCTTAAACTCGTCGTACTCTCTTATATAATCGCTCTCATCATAAACCTCTGATGCCAGGCATAGCAACACCGCATTATGCGAAAACTGTATTTCGCGCCAGGTAAATGGTGGTAAATACAAACCCTGATGGGGTTCATTCAAAAGAAAATCTTGCCTTGTACCCTCCAAATCTTCTACCATAAATCTGATCGTTCCACTCACGGCAAAGATTACCTGTTGCAAAGCTTTATGAGCATGGAAACCCCGTATTACGTTCTGCGGCGTATAGTAAGTCCAGTACACACGCTTAACATCAAAGGGGATATTATTGCCGGCTTCGGCTACTGTAATATAACCTTCCCTGCTATTGCCAATGGACTGGAGATTGAGTATATGAGCCTTATTGAAAACCGAAATTTCCATAATTTCTATTAGCGATAAAATTAAGCAACAACCAACTCGCTGATTTTCGTTTTCTGCCAGGTTACTTTTGGATGAATTACTCCCGGATATTGATGGAACGAATTGCCTTGTCTCTGCAGTCCATCCTCTACATCTATAGACAATATACCTTCATGATGATACACCAGATGTTTTTGGTCAGCGCCGAAAATTACATTGAAGGTATAGCGCTTGGTATTCAGTAAATGTTTGGGAATGGTAAATACTACACGAAATTTTCCCGAATCTATTTTATCACCACTCCCAACTAATGTTCCGATATGGCAAACATGCACTAAGTCCACATCATAGATATCCCAGGTTACATCGAGATCAATATTCTTTTGATGATTCTCAAATTCGATCATCACATCTATATCATCACTGGTTTTGATTGGTTCGGTTGCAGGTCGTCCTGAAACGGCCGCGCTCACTTTCCGTATGGTGATCTTGTCATTTCCAGGCGCTTCGTCATCCGTCCATACCGATTCATTCGACTGGGTAACTCCTGCTATCAGGTATTGATCCGCAATTTCATTCATTCTGCCATCGGCTAACACTTGTCCGTGTTGCATTAATATGCCACGCTGGCAAAGCTGTTTCATGGCAGCCATATTATGACTTACAAACAATATTGTTCTCCCCTCAGATTTGCTCACATCATTCATTTTCCCAAGCGCCTTCCGCTGAAACTCTGCATCACCCACTGCCAGCACTTCATCCACAATAAGAATCTCAGGTTCGAGATGTGCTGCTACACCAAATGCAAGCCGTACATACATACCGGAAGAGTACCTTTTTACAGGCGTATCTATATATTTTTCTACTCCGGCAAAATCAACAATCTCATCGAATTTTCGTTTGATTTCGGTTTTTGTCATACCGAGGATAGCACCGTTCAAAAAAATATTTTCTCGTCCACTTAACTCAGGGTGGAAACCAGTGCCTACCTCAAGGAGTGAAGCCACCCTTCCCTTTATACCGATAGTACCAGTAGTTGGTTTCGTTGTTCGGCTCAAAATTTTGAGCAACGTACTTTTCCCTGCACCATTTCGTCCGATAATTCCCAGTACTTCTCCATGATTTACTTTGAAGTTCACATCACGCAGTGCCCACACATATTCACTGTTACCCTTTGCAGTACGATCATTCTCTTCTCCGATCTTCAGATAAGGATCCTCTTTCCCCCGCACTTTGTACCAAAGCCTATTCACGTCATGGCTCAAACTGCCAGTACCTACTGTGCCGAGGCGATATTGTTTCGATAAATTTTCTACTTTAATTACGGTCTCACTCATAAAACTTCACGTTCTTATTTTTAAGCGCAAAAAGAACTAAAACGCTAAGCTTGCGAATTTCGAACAATCCATCAGCTATACAATTAACTCCCAATTCTCCCAAACAAACTCATATTGCCAGCTAAGGCGGTGAGTTTTCGATAAACGCTGGTGGATCTTGTTCATTCTTTCAACAGAATTTTCTACCAAAAACTCGTGAAACTGTACCTGAATGTTCTTGAAAATTCCGATTAGATTGTTGTCTAACAATGCTTCCAGTAACGCGTATTCCGCACCTTCTATATTCAGCTTCAGGAGATCTACTTTAGAAATGTTTTGTTCCTGAATGAATTCAACCATGCTTTTCAACTGAATCTGTACCGTCTCAGCATCTTTAATAAACAAAGATGAACTAACATCCGATAGAGAAATAGTAGCCGTACCAGTTATATCCGACAAGCCAAAGCAATAAGGGTGTACCCGGCTATTGTGGGCAAAAGTGGCATTAATAATATTAAAGAACTGCGGCAGCGGTTCGAACACATACACTTCACAATTGTACTTGCAGAATATTGCTGCTGCGAATTCACCTTTGTACCCTCCTACATCAAAAACTAACGAGCTATCGTTGAGGTTATAATCAAAACGTAAATTATGGTCTCCATCCTCTGCTTCCCATTTTTTGAATCGTAGATGGCTTTGGTAATCAGGTGATTTCAACCAGTCGTTATAACGACGATTTTCCTTTCTCGTAGCAAGCTCATGACGAACCACAAGTGCTAGCCAACTTAGGGGACGGTAATGAAGTGCTTTTTTGAGGAAAGTTGTTTTCAAATATTTGGGTTGAGTGTGTTTGCTAATAGGGCTCTCCATTAATCTTTAAGACGCTCCAACAATGGTTTCAATGCGACCTCTGCAAAATAATTGTTTGGGCACTTCCGATTAGGCTGTCTTTTTAAATCCACGAGGTCTATTTCCTCTAAATTGTTAAAGTCAAGTGGCACCACTTTGGGGCTACAATCTAAAGAAATATACTGCAAAGTTCCCTTAATAACATTCGGGAACCAGACATCTAACCCACATGCTAAATACTCAAAAAGTTTATTAGGAGCGACATGAACATAGTTTGGTATGTGCCCATTGTATAGAATCACTCCTACATCATATTGCCGCAATATGGCGGGGAGTTCTTCGTAACTCACGCCAGCTTTGAAATTAATGTTTGGGCTGCGGAACGCATCAAAGTATTCCAAAACGTCATTGTCTCCATTTATAGAATAGATGTCCCATATCACTTTACCATTTAGTCCAACAACCCATTTAGTGAATTCTTTTACAAACATGGATTTCATGCCAAGGGAACCCACATAGATTAATCGAAGAGGTGTGTTTTTACCATTTTTTCGCACACTGTTCCATGACAAGGGAGGATAATTCGGTAGAATATGCGTACTTGAAACCTTAAGAGGAGCAATATCTTCCAGGAACAGTTGCATACGTACATCGTTTGTGTGAGACAACCACGCCACTTCAGGATAAAGTTTCTTTTCTAACCTGTGAAAATATTGGGTAGTAATCATTCCTTTTGCGTATTCCTCTATACTTGTGTATTCGTGGTAATGAATAAAAATCTTTGCATTGCGATTGATATATTTTTTATACACATAAGCAGGGTAGGACGATAAGCTTTCAAAATAAATCAGTTTTGACGGACGTAAGAATGCAAGAAGCAAAGTGGCAAAGACGTTATAATATACATAAGTTGCATAACGAACTGCCTTATTCAGATATTTTCCCGACAGACCAAACCTGAAGATTTTTGTTTCATGAAATTGGGCTAACTCAACATTCTGCTTACCGGATCTCGTACTTACCACAAACGTTTTATGACCCTCTGATTTAGACATCTCCGCCAAGAGATTTTGTACAGGAGGATAAAGTTCGAGCGGATTAAAATGTAAAACCACAACCCGCTTCATCCTTCTGATAATAACCGTTCAAAGGTCTTAATAACACAGGCACTTCGCGCTTCATAGTTATACCCACTTTCTAAACTTCTTTGCCTCGCCGCAGCTCTGATCTTATTCGCCTCATCTGCACTTAGCGTCAAAAGGTATTTTATTTGTACCACGCATTCTTCAACATCCCTATATAGCCACACTTCCGATCTATCTACAAAATATTGTTCATGATCCGGTGTTTGGGGGGCCAACATGATTCCTCCTACCCCTGGTATTTCGAAACTCCGCATGTTGTGAGAGTTTTCATTGTGCGGTCTCATAATGTTCAACTGAATACGATATTTTCTTAAGATCTTCCAAAATTCAACACCATATACAGCCTGATTAATGGTTAAATGCGGGTGAGTAATAAACTTTTCCCAATTACGACCATAAACATCAATCGGGATACCCTGCTCCAGTATTTGGGTAAGTAACGCTGCTCTTTGTTTATCAGGATTTCCGAGAAAACACAGCCGCATAATTTCCGCTTCCTTAATACATTCATTATAGAGTTCATCAGAAATATCAAAACCGAACGGCAATATATCGCAAGGTGCCGAATATTCCTTCTGTAACCTGTCCTTTACTTCTCTGTCGTATGTGAAATGATAATCGTATAGAGGTATGGATTGTCTTACATGCTTATTCCCGCTACCTGTACCCGAAAAAATAAAAGGATTGTCGGGATTATAGTTGACAACTTTTATACCTTTTCTCTTTATTTTAAGAAGTGTATTCGGAAATAGTTCCATGCCTTTCCATACCCAGACAAGGTCAAAATGTTGCTTTTCAATCTTCTCTATAATATCGTGGTTTATCTCTTTTAAAATTTTCGATAAGCCCAGTTTAAATAGGAGTTTGTTGCCGAAATTTTTATAGTAGTAATTGTAGAATCTGCCCCTAGCGTTAAGTAATTCTATCGCATGGCTCTTATGAATGTATTTAATATAGACTGGCTCTAACGCCCAGTTTGTCTCCGAACCGATCAAAAGAATAGTCATGAAGATAGAGACTTGGCAATGCGAAAAGAGCGGTCAGCGCTTTGTAATGAGTTGTTTAAAATGATTAAAACTATTGCTCATGGACTGCCGAATGCTCTGTTTTCGTGGAAGTCGTTAGCGACGGACAGTCCTTATAAAAGGCATTAATGACATCCGTAACTTTCTTTACCTCTTCGTCTTTAAGCTCCATGTAGAACGGTAAACGGAGTAAAGTATCTGCATAACGCTCGGAATTGCGCAATGTCTTGTCAGTATTACCTCTTGATAAATAGTACGGAGACTTATGGAGCGGCACGTAATGGAAGACAGATAATATATCATTCCTCTTCAACGCCAAAATGAGAGCGTCTCGTTCTTCAAGATTATTACACGAAAGGTAAAACATATGCGCATTGTTAGTCGCATAATCCGGTAGTTGAGGCAATTTTATTAAACCGTGTTTAGATAACTCTTGTAAACCCTCATAATACAAATTCCATATTTCTTTTCTCCTTTTCTGAATTGATGTAATATTTTCCAATTGTGCAAATAGAAAAGCTGCTATTACTTCTGAGGGTAAGAATGAAGATCCGATATCAACCCAGTTATACTTGTCAACTTCTCCACGAAAAAAAGCAGAACGATTGGTTCCTTTTTCCCAAATTATTTCTGCACGGGTGGAAAACCGCTCGTTATTGACAACCAACATTCCCCCTTCTCCTGAAATAATATTTTTGGTTTCATGGAAACTGAAAGCCGCTAAATGACCAATGCTTCCAAGTGGTTTCCTGATTCCGTCTTTGCCTGTATAATAACTGTCAATAGCTTGGGCAGCATCTTCCACTACAAACAAATTGTGTTTTTCTGCCAAGTCCATAATCCTGTCCATATCACAGGAAATTCCCGCATAATGAACAAGAACAATTGCTTTGGTTTTATCTGTTATCAGCTCTTCTATCTTCTCCGCATCTATGTTGGGGTTGTCCTGCATGGAATCCGCAAAGACAATTTTCGCCCCTTTTAATACAAAAGCATTAGCCGTACTTACAAAAGTGTAAGAAGGAATTATCACTTCATCTCCTTCTTTTATATCAAGAAGGATAGCTGCCATTTCCAGCGCATCGGTACAAGAGGTAGTGAGCAGGCATTTTCCAAAACCGTACTTCTGCTCAAAGAATTTTTGGCAAAGTTGAGTGTATTTGCCGTTGCCTGAAAGTTTCTTGGAGCTTACTGCACGAGCAATGTATTCATATTCTTTACCTGTGAGGTAAGGTTTGTTGAAACCTATATAATGATCACTCATATTCTAAAACTGCTAATCCAAAACCTGTTTTTCCGTATCCATTGCCGTTATACAGCATATATCTTTTCCCTGCGTGGTCAAAGACAAAAGGATAGCAAATCATTTCGCTATCCCAACCATTATTTGAAACAGTAATGCCTACCGCTTCATGTTGGCGTTGCCAATTAATACCGTCTTTACTGTGAGCATATCCTATTCTGTATTTCTCTCCTGTCCCGCTTCTGTAAGAATACCACATATGATAATCTTTATCGTCAACAATCACACAAGGTTTGGAAAACGCTTGTGCTCCCCCTGTCTCATAAGGAACGGCTATTCCATGTTTTTGCCACTTTTCACCGTCTTTAGATGTTGCATATTTTATCACGTGTATCATCTCTCCATTTTCACTATTCCATGAAAGCGTAGAGCCATACCACATCTTATATATACCCTCATGAAACATTACCCAAGGATAAGACAAGCTCACTTTATCTTCCTCATCAACAGACATAAAAGGAATTTCAGGGTTGATAATCAGGCTGCTATTGTTTATTAGTTCAATTCTTCCTATATCTCCCCTCCAGTGTTCGATATTTTTTATCTGCCAGCCCATGAATAATATATACTGTTTATCTCCGTTCTTATATACATTGCCAATGCTTATACCATGGGAATAAAAAGAATTTTCATTGCCATAAATCAACAGAGGCTCCTGACAATGCCCAACAACCTTTCTTTCAACAATATCTATATCAACAAATCCAACAGAAGATTTGTTATTTGTATCCCGTCCACAAAAAAAGATTCTGAAAATATTGTCTGTTAAGAAAACAGGCAAGGGGTTTGCAGCATGAGAGTGCAGGTATTCACCAATATTTTTAGGTTTATAAATCAATCCCAACTTCTTCCATCTCATAGCTTTATATCTGAACTTTTTTTATCTAATTTAACAGGTCTGTTTGCAACATAAACACCATCAGCTTCTGTGTCTTTGCTTATTACAACCCCCGCACCAAGCAGAGTGCCTTCTGCAAGAGTAACTTTGTGTGCAAGTGTGGAATTAACTCCTAAAAAGCAATACGAACCAATTTCACAGTGTCCCGAAATAACTACATGTGAACTAATAAAATTATGACTTTTGATTACAGAATGATGTCCAATGTGGTTTCCACTCCAAAGTGTTACATTGTCTCCTATTTGCACAAAAGGCTGAATGGTATTGTCTTCAAAAATAAATGCGTTTTCTCCTGCTGTGAACTGTGAAAGATAACTACAATTTGAACTGATATAAGATGCTATTCTGTAACCTTTACTTTTTGCCTCTGCGAACTTCTTTTCCCTCAATCTGTTCATTTGAGCATAGCTTAGAGCAATAAATATATAATAATCGTGTTGTGGGAAGGTTGCCTCTACCTGCTCAAATGGCACAAGCGGAAGGCTCTCATAAGTTTGGTTATTACAATATTGCTCATCAACCGTAAAGCCACATACCTCAAAATCCGAATCAATATCAAAGTAATACTTGGCAATCTGAGCAATATCTCCCGTACCAAATATAATCAACTTCTTGTTTTTCATTTTCTTACAATTATAGTAAACTCATAAAGGTCGTAATCATGCAACAAGGCAACATTTCTCGAAAATTCCCTTTTGCAAAAATCAAATAATTCCAACGGGTCTGCATAGTACAGATAATCTTTCATATATTCTTTGTCGGAATATTTTGTCAGAGCGTTAAACGCAAATCCTTTTGAGGTTCTCTGATTTATAGTTTTCAATGTTTGCAGTATATATTCGAGCCAATCACTGCCATCTGCTAAATTCAGTTTTACATTAAATATACCACTCGCAACAACGTAATCATGCACATCGTCTGAAAGAGCGTTTGTAAACGAAATATTTCTGTTGGTTTTGCCAAATAATCCCTCCGCTTTTGCTACCATTTCATCTGAAATATCAAACCCTATGTAACGGGTAAAGGTGTTTGCTTCTTCTGTCAGAAAATTAATCAATTCTCCATAGCCACACCCGTAATCTAATATGGAATAGTCTTGTTGTTTATCAATTACCTTGCACAATTGCCTGAATCTAAGATACTGAGATTCTTTGGAGTTCCAGTCAACACCCTGCGATGTTGTCCCATGAGAAATAATTTTTTGGGAATAATATTCTCTTACTCCGTCAAGTATATTGTCTTTCATGATCTATATGCTTTTCAATTATGAAAAGGGGTCTGTTCTTTGACTGTTCAAAGGTTTTTCCTATATACAGCCCTAATATGCCATTACTTACTAAAATCACCCCTGTTGCAAAAGATATTGCCACAAAGAGACTAGGCCACCCCGGAGAGAATCCTTTGACAAAATAAAGCACAACGATTACCAAAGCAACAAGAAAAGAGCAAGTTGCCAATAAAAATCCCAAATAAACACTTAGTTTAAGCAACTTATTCGAGTGCGAGGTAAGCCCTTGAACAGCCAAAGAAATCATTCTGCCCAGAGAATAAGTTGATTTCCCTTCAAACCGTTTGTCGTGTGCGACATAGACATAAGCTTGCCGAAAACCGACCCACTTGAAAAGTTGAATATACAGCCTGTCTTTCTCTTTTAGTTGGAGAAAAGCATTGACAGCATTTCTGCCAACACCTATCATTGAACCCGTGTTTACATCAAAGTTTTTATCTGCAAAAACTCCAATAAAATAATTATACAACTTTGCCGAAAATTCTTTAAAAAAGCCATGACTTCGTTTAATTCTTTTTGTAAAAACAATATCAAAGCCTTCTTTCATTTTGTCAAGAATAGTATGTATAGAAGCAGGATTATCCTGTAAGTCACAATCCATAATGATTACAGTTTTGCCTTTACTGTATTCAAGTCCTGCGGTTATTGCATAATGCTGTCCAAAGTTGCGGCCTAACTTTATCCCTTTCACTTTGGGGTTTGCAACACAATTGGCTTCTATCTTTTGCCAACTGTTATCACCTCCGCCATCTTCCACTAAAATGATTTCATAATCAAGGGTTATTTGTTCTGCTTCCACAACTATACGCCTCACAAGTTCATCCACAATATTTTCTGCCTTATAGACAGGACTTACAATACTTAGTTTACGGATTCCCATTCAAATACTGTTTAGCGTTGTTTCCTGTATTGAATATCAAATCCAATATACTTACCCCATGCTCAAAAGGAGGGTTTAGCTGAGGATATTCCTTGTAGCCGGAATAGTCCCAATAATGAACCTTTATATTTTCCTTTTCAAAAAGAGATTCGTTCATATAGGCTTTGGCAGCCGCACCTGAATAATAATCCGTAGCATTAAGGTCTTTGCAAATATTCACAAGGCGTTGTGTTTTTTCTTCTGCCAGTTCAAATTCAGAGGAATAGCGTATTGCTGTTTGGATACCTAAGAAAGCGTTAATCGCCTGAATAAAATACAGATTGACTTCTGTCAGATACTCGAACTTGCAATTTCTGTAAAGAGGTTCTATCCACTCTGCCATTTCTTTAAAACAAGCAGCTTGTTTATAGTTTTGCTTGATAGTATCCCAATGAGAGTTTTGCCATTTTTGGTCTGCAATACGGGTATCTTTTATTTTCTGGAAATATTTACCGCTTACTTCCACAGGTATTGTTAGCCACTTCAACCCCTGTGGTGTTTTGATTACGTTTCTGTTTCGCCAGTCCCGCTTGGTATATTGCATATCATCATACACCACAAAAACATCCACATGAGCAATACTGTCAAAATACCCTTTCCAGGGGATATAATTGGACTGGGTAATTATTGTTTTAATCATTATCAAATAAAATTACAAAAACATTATTGTGGATTGATGAAGATCCTTAGGAAAAATCATAGGGATATGCTATTATTTTATAGTATATCATACAGGACTCGTTAAGAGAGATGATTACTGTGGTGCAATTAAATCTAATACGGTATTCGAGAGGATAAATAATACAACCACTTATAGCGTTCATCATATTCAAGAAGTCCCTCCTGAACTAACTTTTCCAACTGACTAACATAAGCCGGAGTAGCGACAATAACATCAACTCCTTCCTGTGTCATTTTAGAAAGAATCTGCTGCTTTTGCTCATGCGTTGCACTATCTGATAATAATTTTTTGAGCATGATGTTCCGGTAATTTGGAGTTAAACTATTTAGGAAACCTGTTCCATTACTGGTTCTTTCACAACATATCCACCAAGGTCCAATTCCGTTGGCGACTAACACTTGACCTCTAAATTCGCTGTTCGATAACATAGCCATTTGCTTAGGTTGTGCGAGTTTAAACTCTTTCGCTATTTGCTCTTCCCAATCAGTAGCAACCGTCGGTGTAGCATTATTAAGAATAAAAACAAGGCATGTTGCAGATAGTACAAACCACGCAACAACTATCCTTCCAAACAATTTTTTTTCAGCGAACTTGTGTAATTCTATTGTCAGACAGGTTGTTGCCATAAAAGTAGATAGGAACAATCCTCCTCTTAGGAATTGTGCCGTATCAAAAGAGGCATCTTGAAGCATCCTCCCCGTTTCATCCAGAAGATGAATATTCAGAAACCATCCTGGCAAAGCTGCTGCTCCGATGGTGAGCATGGAGATTATTAGGTAAGGTCTTGTTTCTTGCTCGTAAAGCCAAGCCCTGCCGAAAATAATAACCTTAAGTCCCAACCAGATGATCATCATTATGAAAAAAAGGCTTACCGCTCCAAGTGTGGAAGCAGGGAGATGAAATTCAGAAGCATTCTTTGTTAAGTAATGAAGAAAATATCCATTATTCCAAGTAAATTTCATATTAATCATCCCACCATCATTACCCGTAAAAATCTTAGCGATAGCCATACCTCCTACAAAACCTAATATTGTAACGACTAAAGGGTAGAAACTTCGGTCCGCTATAATGCGATATATAGATAAAAGTCCCAAGAAAGCCACTGCCGGAAGGAAAAATGCAGGCTTTGCCGCCGCGATAAATGCCACCAAAAGAACATAAAGTAAAAAATCGGCTACAGTCTTTTTCCGGGTATCGAAGAAATAATAGCAGGCTACGGCAAAAAGCACAAAGGCAAAGGGAAAACCCATGTTACCCATCGGTAGGAGATACCCTTCTCCACGAAAAATAAAGTTCTTTATGTCTAACCGTGCTAGGTATAATGGATGCAAAGGGGCTAATAGAATTAAACATATAGATGCGGCAAGAAACATGCGCCATGAGGGGTTGATATCAGGACGAATATAGGCTGCTATCTTAACAGCCGTAGCAGCCATAATTGCAAATGATAAAATCTTTAACATTGGCACATACATGCCGCTGTAAGCGATATGTCCGTTTACACCTGTGAAGTTGGAAAGAGCTGCAGGCGCAAAAAATGGCAGGCTTGAATAATTCAATGCTGCTCCTGTGTGAAATATGGTATCGAATATCGTTAAAGTCTTACTGAGAGAAACTACAATTGCTTCAAAATAAAAATAATCGCCTCCCATATCTATGAATGATTCAGACAAGGCTAAACGAAGCTCCTGTTTGTGGAACAAGAACAATAAACATGGGAGTACGGCGGCAAATCCAAACTTGTCGAACCTAATATTCCACCTGTAAGAAACAAGGAAGAAGGTAAGAGTAAGCGCAGCAATGATATAAACTACAATACTGGACTTCAATAAGCCTAACAATAGGAAAATTATACTTCCCCCAATCAACCAACTTAATCCATTTAAAAGAACGGGTGGTAAGTCTCTGATCATTTTTGCCGGAGAGAGAATAAGAAGTCCGATACCCAAAGCAGCAAAAAAGAAAGCTATTGTTTTCAGTACCTGCCCAAAAAGTATATTACCGCCAAGTACAGGAAATAAAATTGATAAGGAAAGCCAAAAGACTATTGCAGGCAAGTTTAGCTCGGGAAAGCGATATGATGATATATCTTTCATAATTACGGCTTTATAGGGGCGATAGCTTTTCAAAGTTCATTTCGTAGTGTTGCGCGTATCTTCACTACCTGATTGCTATAGGTATTATCTAGTGCAAACCTGATTCGTTCCGCCTGGCAATCAGGTCTATTATACTCATCAAGGCGAACCATTACTTCTGAAAACATCTCAGATAACTGTTGTTCTTTTCCAGAAGGAGTCATGTACAAAAGATCGGTATCCTGATAATTCGATACAAACGTTGAAACAACCACTTTACCTGTACTCAAGTATTCCATAAGCTTATGAGCATTCGAGGCTTTATTCAGATCTTTTTCGTAGGAATACAAAAACAGAAAAACATCCATGGTAAACATTCCGGAAGCTAAACTTTCCTGGTCCACAGCGCCATGCAACCTTACATGTTGCTGTGTTGACAAAAATTGAACAAACCTCAGTGACTCCTGAGGAGGATTATATTGTTCCGACACCAAATTATTTCCTGTAAGTTCATAAACGCCCCAAAAATGAAACTCTTTATCCTGATGACCTGTAATAATCTGTTTCATTACTTCAATACAAAGTCCTTCCCGAAGCAAATTGCCTACATAGCCTACCTTGATTTTGGGCGAATTATGATTGAAATCCCAGGCCTCCAATCTCGCTTTCGATCTTTCCTCAAAATGCTGACTCAGCCCATGTTGGATAAAAAGTTGAGGGATCCCGGAATGCTTATAGTTATCTATAATAAGACGCGAAACGGAAACAAGCAAATCAGCACTACATATCGCTTTGTTGACAGCTTTGCCTTTATAGAAATCATACAGCAATAAAAGATTGTGTTTGGCGCGAAAGCTGCTCAGATCGCAATAATTGTTAGGATCAAAACACCAAAGGTCGTCTATACTACCTGTAATACGAAGAATGGTCTTAACATATCTCTTAATCAGAATCTGATATAACCAAAATGCCTTGTTTCTAAGCAATCGTCGTGCGGGTACTTGCCGAAACCGAATTACTGTCACACCTTCCGACCCTTCCAACACGTGTACAGAAGTCTTAATTTTTTCAGCTGTGGGAGGCTCTACAAAAAAAACTCTGTCGCCTGCACGCGCCATCTCTACGGCATAATGCATCTTCGAGAGCATCATCTTACCCCAGGCCTCCGTAGAAAGTATAACGATAGTTTTCAAGGCCTGTTAGGATATTTTCACCCGCTTTTCCCCTTCCTTCTTTAAACCGACATGTCTGGCGGAATCGTAGATTTTCTCAATTAACTCCACGGTTTTCAACCCTTCAAAGGCGCTCGTGGAAATTGAAGCGTTTTTAGAAAGCACTTCGATCAGGTTATCATACACCTTATCGTGATTGCTCATAGAGCCTTGATAATTTCCATAGTTATTCGCCTTATTGCCCTCAGGAAGATTTTCGATTTTATACCCTTCAATATTCTGATATTCCAGTTCATTCAGGTACTGCCCACCTATTTTCACGGTACCTTTCTCGCCAAAAATAGTCAGAGAGCCTTCCATGTTTTTTTGGTAGCTATTTACCGTGTAATTAATCGTAGCAATCGCGCCGTTTCTAAACTCCATAATCACGACACCAGTATCTTCAAATTCAATGATGTCTTGATGTGCGTAGTTAGCCATTATGGATTGCACCGATTTTACATCACCAGCCATCCAATACAGCAAGTCTATAAAATGGCTGAATTGTGTAAAAAGCGTACCCCCGTCGAGCGCCAATGTCCCCTTCCAACTGTTCTCATAATAGTCGCGGTTTCTGTTCCAAAAGCAACTGAGCTGTAGGCTATAAATTTTACCAAGTCTTCCTTCATCTATTAGTTTTTTTACGGCTTGCACTGGCGGATTGAAACGGTTTTGCTTGATCGCAAAAAGACGTTTATTCATGCGCTCAGCAGTCTTTATCATCTCCCCGCATTCATGCACATTAAGCCCCATTGGTTTTTCGCATAACACATGTTTTCCTGCATTAAGCGCACTTATGGCATGAGAAGCATGCAATCCGTTTGGGGTGCATATTGCCACTACATCCAGTTCATCATTCTCCTGTCGCAGCAAATCGTCAAGATTATAGTAAGCCCGCGCCCCATATTGAGCAGCAAGTATATCTGCTTTCTCTTCGACAACATCGCAGATGGCAACAAGTTGCCCACGCTTACTAATATGTTCTGCATGGCGCTGGGCGATACGACCGCAGCCCACGATTGCAAATTGTATGGTCATTAAGGTAAATGTGGTGTTTAATAATTAGCAGACGTTGGGCAATTTCATCCCGAAAAATATCTCTCCTGACTGGGATATCTTAAACCCATTATTCTCGAGTATTGTCAAAACTTTATTTTCATCGACAGTCTTTGATTTCTAAGAGTTTCACCTGCTTAATTCGCGATTTAATAGTTGTTGCAGCATCCTTGTGTCAACGACTATGTTTTCGTCAATCTTGTGTTTTACAAGGTCAAGGTCATCATTAGGATGCGAACCCTCGCCAAAAAAACCAATATATCTTCCTCCACAAATATTCGTGATAAGCCAATAATAAGCGTCCTGATGATAAGGTGCAAGTATGTCTACTACTATCGTTCCGGGTCTGATGAAGCATAAATTTGCAAGTCCGCTACCGTGAATAGAAATGATAAATTTAGCTCCGGCAATGACTTTTGAAAGTTCGTTAACTGAATAATCTTCAGGGTAAATCTCCGCTATGCCAAAGGTTTTGAGCGTTTCAAGGAAATATTGGTTATTTCTAATATGACGGGTTGTTACATTCTTTCTTGAAATAAAAATCCTCTCATATACAAACGAAACCCCATTTTTGGGATTGTATAAATCGCGAAGGAAATACACTACCCAGGGAGATACTGTGCCAAGAATTGAAGGGAGCGAAGGAACAATCAGTTCATCAGCCTGCAAAAGTTGTCTTTTACCATAATTATTTATGATCTTACTCTTCGGGATACCCATCAATTGCAGAGACTCTTTTTGAAAGGGTAAGTCTTGATGAGAAATCAAAAAATAATCAACCTCTGCAAATAGGCCTGCTTGTTTAATGAGAAATAATCGAGGGAGGCAATCATAATTCCAATGATGAAAATTTGTACAACCTGTGGTTGTAACTACAGCGACTCTCCCATTTACCTTTTCTGCTTCTGGAAGCCACCGTTTTTGTCGTAATACCGAAATATCTTTTGTTTTTCTACCTCCATAGGCACCAAATTCACGGGATAAATCTTCAGCAAGTAAATTGGTTGACGTAAGGACAATATTGGTTTCACTTCCGTAAACTTTTCCGTTTTTTATACGCACTACATAGGCAGTCGGGATCGTTCTATTAGCATATTTTCCAAACCGCTCGGTTACTCTGTAGTTATATATTTCAGGCAAAAGTTCAGTTTGTTCTGTAGCCGCAAACACATCAACAATACTTTCAGTTTTATCTTTCTCAATAAGTAGCTTCCTGATGTTTACATATCGAGAAGGAGTATTGTAAAATAATCCGGGCGGGAATAGGGACTTCACCAAAATGATCCACATTTTATTGAAGCGGCTTCTTAACCCTTTTCCTCTAAGAATCATTTTCTTTTGAAAAATTTGTAAATAGGCCGAAGAAGTTTAATAATAGGATACATTTCACTCAGAAATTCCTGTCTGCCATACACAAGGTGTTCAACTCTGCTTTTTTTTAGATAATCATCCCAAAAATCACCTGTAATACCAAGTTTCTTTAAGAAATACTTCTTATCCGCGGCAAGTTCAAGAGGAGCATATAATTGCGTTTCGAGTTCCTTTAAAGCATCTCCTTTCGTGATTTGTTTGGCCAGAATAAGGTTAGACAGATGTGCTTTCCTTTTATCGATCTTAAATTTTTCAGGAAGGATATAAGCCTGATAGAATTTTGTGTATAATGACTCGTAATGCTTACCACCGTAATCCGCCCACCCAAACTCATTTATTAAAGTCATTTTGGCTGTAGCTTTGTTATAATCAATAAGATTAAGCGGCTTTATGACTTCTATGTTTAGAATGTTTTTATAAAGTAACTGCTGCATAGGTTTATATAAGGGATAGGTTTTCAATTCTTTTGTACCAAACTGTTTATGAATGTTCATGAGGTTCACTGAGTCTGCCTTGTTATAAATCCAACTATTAGGCATAATAGACTCGGTGATATAATTGTTGCCATTGAGTACATAATTGATCTTAAATTTCTTCGATAGCTTAAACCATGTGGCATAAATAGCATGATCCGTTGGCACCTCAAGGTCTACCACTCCGGCCTTTATATAACTCAATTGAATATCTTTAAATTCTTCCCAGTTCACGACCAATGTGAACAATTCAAACCCTGTTTTGCTTATTATGTTATTGATATTTCTGACAGCAATTTCTGAATTCCAACCATTGTCGAAGTGGACAATTAATGGTCGCAGCCCCCACTCTTTGGCTTTGTAAATTAAGTAGGAACTGTCTACGCCACCGCTTATACCTGTTAAACAATCGTAGGGTTTCCCTTTGCCATCTTTTTTTATCTTCTCAATTATTTGTGGTAAAAGTTCTGAGGCATTCGGCGGAATATTCTTTTCATAATGCGTATAGAAATCATGAACATAACTACTCACGCCTTTTTCGTCGAATCGTATATCAGGGTCGGCAATGTTGTCCATAACAGTCAAAATACATTGCCTGTAGCCCTTATCTTCTGCACTCAATACCATTATGCTATTCGTGTAAATAATTTTTCTTTTAACTCCTTTTGTGTAGGATAGCTGATCAGCACAGCTTTATGGGGGCGTTGAAATACAAAGAAACTGCCTGCGGCAACAGCTGAAGCTCCTTTTTGTATAGCCTGAGTAAAGTCATCAATTTCGGATGCGCCACCCAACGCAACAACCGGAATGTTTACCGCATTGCTAACATCGGAAATCAGATCAAGATCATAGCCTTTAAAGCTGCCGTCTTTTTCTATTGCCTGCAAAAACAGTTCACCGGCTCCAGCATCTTCAGCGCGTTTAGCATAGGTTGCGGGGTCGAGGTCGGTATTTTGGGTTCCGTTTTGAACATACACACGACTTTTCCCCCGCCAATTTTTTTTTACATCAAGGCACACCACCACGCTTTGGCTGCCCACTTGTTTTGCCGCCTCAGAAATAAGCTTAGTATTGGTATATCCACTTGTACCCAATATTATTTTCTCTACGCCTGATTGTATCAGTTCGCTAACTTGTTGAATAGTTGTGATCCCGCCCCCGTACGCCAAAGGCATGAATGCCTCACTGACAATTTTCTTTACTGTTTCAAAATCAGGTCCCCGTCTTTCAGACGTTGCAGAAATATCTAACAGCACAATCTCATCCACTTCTTTTTCATTGAATATCTTGACGGCGTTGATTGGATCACCCACATACTTAGCGGCTTTGAAACGCTCGGTCTTGACCAACCCACCTTTTTTAAGCAACAGCACAGGTATAACCCTTACACGTTTCATTAGAAGTTTTTCACAAAATTCTCTAACAACTTCATCCCAAAGCGATGGCTTTTTTCAGGGTGGAATTGTACGCCTACAATATTATCCTTCTGTATTGCAGCTGCAAACTCGTAGCCGTAATCGGCAGCCATCAGGGTATGTTCTGTGTTTTCCGGCACGGCATGGTAAGAGTGAACAAAATAGAACCGGGGCGTATCATGCATATCTGCCAGCAAGGATGTTTGCTTTTTCTCCTTTACTTCTGTCCATCCCATGTGGGGAATTTTGAAAGAAGCTGGCAATCGCGTTGCATCAAACTTTTGCACTTTGCCAGGTATCCAATTCAGTCCGGTCGCTAACCCTTCTTCGCTACCTGAAAGCATTAATTGCATACCTACACATATGCCCAGAACCGGAACTTTTTCATGAAGGACTTTCTGTTCCAACAAAGGCAATATTCCTGTCTCCCGAAGCCGGCCAGCACAGGTGTCAAAAGCACCTACACCGGGAAGAATTAGCCGCTCTGCTTTACTGATAATATCAAAATCAGATGAGGTAATGGAATCAACATTGATTCGTTTCAGCATGTTCTGGATGGATGCCAGATTGCCCGTACCGTAGTCTGCGATTGTAATCATAGTAATAGCCCGAAGGCTTAGGATGCGCTGATGTTCATGTTGAATATTTTGCAGAATCTTGCAAAAGCCAGCGCCCTGAAGTAAATAGGCTCGTAGTCCATTTTGCCTCGCAAAAAACGATCAAACCTCTCTAACAGCACTGGTGTGAAAATATCATAATCCGTAGTTACGGACTCCAGTTCTTTTCTGACCAGTTCATGATTTGCCAACATCCAAGGTCCATCAGGGGCAACGAAACCCATTTTGTCCTTACGGAATTTAATCGGGTCTGGAAGCTCAGCTATAGCCTTGCGCAACACATGCTTGGTATAACCACCCGAAATTTTGTACTCGTCAGGAAGACCCATAACATACTCCACTAAACGATGATCAAGAAATGGTAGCCGCGATTCGATAGAGAACATCATTGAATTTCTATCTTCTGAGTGTAACTGAAAAGGAATGCTGGTTGCTATAATTTCCTGTAGGCTCAAGCTGCGAATATCATGGTCGGTATTTGGACAGATGCTTCCCTCCGCCAAATGCTGCCAACCTTTAGCTAACCAAGGCACCTCTATACCTCTAAATTTCCTCTTATACCATTTGATTGCCGGATAGCCGAACGAAGACATGAAAACAGATTTTGCTTCCTTCGAGAATGTTACCTGACGATGAACGGCCTTTTCGTTCATGAGCCGTGCCATAGCACTAATACGACCATTTCGCAAAAGTGACCTAAGATAGGTGATGTAGAACTCTCCATAACCACATAGATATTCGTCTGAACCCTGACCGTCAAGCATTACAGTAATGCCGTTTTCACTAGCCGTTTTAAAAACGTTGAATTCGGAATAATGTGATGCGCCACTAAAAGGCTGATCCTGATGATAGATCATCTTATCAAAATGACCCTTGTCGAAAAGATTATCAAGATTTGGGTACACCTTATGAGATGTAAAGCCTGTTGCCTGAGAGACGAGGTCGCTAAATTGCTGCTCGTCAAATCTCTTGTTCTCATAACATGAAGTGACGGTGGCAAAATCTTTATTAGCCAGCCCATTTTTATGAACACTGACTACTATGGCAGAACTATCAATGCCGCCGGATAGACAACTTCCTACTGCAACGTCTGAACGCATACGCAGACGTATGCTATCGTGCAATAGCGTCCGCACAGTTTGGGTAGCCACTTCGAAATTGTCCTTGATAGGTACGCAAGAAGCATTGAGGTCGTACCATCTTGTCACTGTGAATGATCGTGTATTGAGGTCGTAGGATAAGTAATGTCCGGGTCTAAGCTCCAGTACGTTGTCAAAAAACGTTTGGTTCGTATAGTTGAGCAGTCCATTCATCAGAAACTGAGCTGCAATTCCTTTGTTTAAATAGGGAGTGAAGCCTGGCAAGTCGGTGAATTGCTTGATTTCTGAAGCTGCTGCGAATAAAATTGGACTATCATAGTAGTAGAGCGGTTTTATCCCAAAATGATCGCGGCAAAAGATCAGCTTATTTTGGGAGGCATCGTAAAGTGAGAAGGCCCACATTCCATTAAATCGTGCAAATGACCCAACTCCCCAGCAGTCGTAAGCTGCAAGTATTACTTCTGTATCCGTAGCTGTATGAAAAGCATATCCATAAGACCTAAGCTCTTCTTTAAGCTCCAGATAGTTGTAAACTTCCCCATTGTAAGTGATCCAATTATTCCTGTACTGCATAGGCTGATGTCCGGCTTCGCTCAGGTCGAGTATAGAAAGTCGGCGATGTCCAAATGCAAAATCTTTTCCAAAGAAGAAACCCCCATCATCTGGGCCACGATGAATGATTTTTTCATTCATTTGCCGGAGTGGAGCCTGTAGGTCAACTGCTTGCTTAACGATAAGGATGCTAATGCCGCACATTACTTGCGATTTCGGTTTGGGTTGCCACGGTGAAACACTGGAAAACAACAGAATAAATTGGAATCATGCAGACGATAATTTTTGAATATTGGTGATTCTCTGTCCAGCGAGCAGAAATACTAATTTTATTTAATACCTATCGGTTCTATACTTCCTGGAGGTTTATCTCCCTTGGAAAAAGGGTTCTTTGATATCGGCTGCATAAATACATTGTCAGGAGTATAATCTGAGAAAGGGTCCATATAGGTTGGCTTTTGCAGATAGTATCTGAAAGCTGCCGGAGACAAGTGATAATGTCGCAGCAATTTGTGTGCTTCCCTAACCCTCAACTTCTTTATCAATCCTACCACTGCGTAAATTACTTGTATGCGTAAATTACGCCGTGCCAGCACCTTTTCTTGGTCTGAAAGCGGTGATAAAAGCAACTGCTCAAATTGCCGATCAAAATGCTCTGTTATCGCCTGGAAATTGTTTTGAAGTCGAGACGAAGCCTGCCCTGGGGTTTCACGCCAAAAAGTGAGCTGATCACTGATGAGCAACAAGGGATATTTCCGTCCAATCTTCATTCGGAGGCAAGCATCACCAGTTGTCGTTCCCTTGCGAAATTTTCCTTCCTCCTTTAGCACGGACGTCCTGAAAAAAGTATTCGCAAAGGCAATGCTATTAAGTCCATACCTGAAATAAATCCCCTGAAAGAACTGTTGAGGCGACACGACAACCGGGTAAAAAAGATTGCTCTTATAACCCCACATCAGCGCCATTGCGCATTGCGGGAATGCATGTAGCATTCTGGTCATAAATTCAAGGCCATGAGGATACATCATATCGTCACCATCTATAAAAATGAAATATTCTCCTTTGGCTAATCTTATGCATTGTTCGCGGTTGGGATATTCTCCCAAGTTCGTCACATTACGCATAGCCCTAATCCTGGGATCATCGTAAGACTGTATGATGCTCCAGGTTTTGTCCTTGCTATTGTCATCAGAGATTATCAATTCAAAATGCCGATAATTGCTACTAAGCACACTATCTATAGCCATAGAAATGTACCTCTCGGAATTATAGGCTACAATAGCGATAGTTACCAATGGATCTTCACACATTTGAAAGGATTGATAAAAGACTTATCTTATGATTGATTACGCTAAACTCAGAATGAGCATATTTTCTGCCATTTGTAACTATTTTTAACAACGACTCTTTTGGTGAGTTAATTATTTTTTCTACTGATTCTGCAAGACTAGCTGCATTTGCCTTATATATGTAGCCTGTCATATTATGACGAATAAGCTCAGTACTTGAGCCTGATTCAGTTGCAAGAATTAATAAACCTAATTTCATTGATTCGATATTAATTCTTCCAAAAGCTTCCCGTTTCGAACAGTTCAATACGACATCATGTTTACACACTTCATGAAATGGTTGGTTTTCATGAGGAATAAATCGAACGAGACTATCTATCTCTACGCTTTTTGCATATTCAGCTATCTCATTAAAGTACTTCATATCGTCAATCGATCCCATAATAGTAAGACGCACATTATTGTACCCAGAACGTTTCAATAATAACAAAGCTTCTAAAGCCAACTTTTGTCCCTTTGACGGCACGATTCTTCCATACAATATCAATCGTAGAACATGCGAATCGTAAAAGAAGCCCTCGGCTTTCTCTATTTGAGGCGTTTTAACAGTATAATAAACAACCGGAATATCCACTTTTAGATATGAAGAGTGATAATTTGACAAAGTTCGGGAATTGGTGAAAACTGTTCCTCCCCATTTTTTTATAAAAAAGTACGAAAGCTTGGTTCCGTACATAAACTGCAAGTTGTGGTCTTCCTTCCCATACTCATGTATGTACCAGTAGTGACGAACACCTAAAATTCTCGCAAGAATTGGCCCTATAGGAACTACAAGTGTGTTTGAGAATACATCGCTGATTAAGCATTCTTTCAAAATCTTTCTTAAATCCCAAACTGCAATTGCATTCCTTATAAGACTTCTCAGTTTATAGAAACGAAACGACGGAAGTTTGCCCGACATCCACCAACGAAAATCCTTAATTATCACCTCACCGAGTGGCTGAACGCTCTTCAGACGATCAATGATCGGACCATACGATGGCATTACGAATACAAAGTCGAATTCTGGCTCAATGCACTCTAGTGATTCTAAGAGTGCCAAATTGGCACCACTTAAGCTTGCCTCATGTATGACTATTAAAATTTTCCTTTTATTCAATTTTAAACATTTGCTGTTTTAAGACCTTTCTCAAAGCCCCAAATATAATACGAGAAAATGCGTATCTCTTGTAGGTAATACCTGCTTTTAGTATGTTGATAATTTTATTATGGAAATCTGCATCCGTATTTAAAATGGCATCGATTGTTTCTGCGAACTTTCTACCTTGTAACTTTTTAATACAATCTTGATGCAACAATGAAAAATTTTTATCCAGCAATATCTTTTGTGCAATGGCATATTGCTCACTGACAAAACCCTCTTGAAACTTGGTTGTTTTAGATGAGTCATGCAATCTAAAGTGAACCAACAACTTATCCGTTTCTAGGACGTTCCCGAAAAAGTATAAGTACCTTATATAAAAATCCCAATCAAAGGAGTAATGATACCGCTCATCTATTCCACCACATATAGGAATACACTCCCTTCTGAGCCAAACCCCAGGCTGAACAAAATCTACCCCATCATTCCAAAGCAAAATTCCACGTGCTGACAAGTTCCTGTTTTGTACAGTATAGCTGGTATTAGAAGAAAAAATCCTAACGCCACCTGCAACCGCATCAACCTCCCCTCTAAATAACCCCGCAATGTGGAATAATGCTTTCTTTTCGAGGTAGTCATCAGAATTTAACCAATTGAAGATCGTACCTGTACAATATCTTAGACCCTTATTAATGGCATCTGCCTGTCCACAGTCTGGTTCGCTACGCCACATTGTGATGTACTTCTCATATTTCTTAATTATTTCTACCGTGTTATCCGTGCTCCCACCATCCATTATAATGTACTCGAGATGTGGATACATTTGATCAAGCACAGAAACGATCGTTTCTTCGACTAAATGTCCTTGATTAAAAGTAGGTGTAACTATAGAAATTACGGGATGCTCCATCTAACTAAGTTGGCGTTGATCCGATTTGAGTCGATTGTCGTGTTATAGTTTTTTTAAAGAGTCTTAATGGATATAAAAGATAGTGTCCAATTCTATATGTAATTGTCGTTTTTGAAGTCCCCACCCCGTTTCGATAGCCCTGTCGGTATCCATTATCATATGCCACGGTGTTGTATTGGCAGGAAATTTTATCGTATAAATTGGCATCCACATTCTTTCCAAAATGCTCCCTACGTCCAAAAGAAACCTCATCACCCCGAAATCCTAACAAGATATTATTTTCCATTGGAACTAAATCGATTGCGAAGCGTTCGATAGGACAGGAGGTATCTTTTGTAGAAAGCCAATACTCATTTATAAACAAGTCCAACTGCTTGGTTCCGTACAAATCAACACAGAAATCAACCCCTATTTTAACTCCCATTCGCCAAAAACAGCGTGCTAATAGTTCCAAATAAGCATCATAGATAACCGCGGATTCTTCTAATCTCGGAAAAGCGTATTCCTTTCGGACGTTCATCAAAGGAACTTGAAACACTGCAGTGTTCGTTTTTGAATGTGTCCCGATATCTCCAAAATTGCTGCTATGAGCGCAATATGGATAGACAAAGTACAAGTCATGATCTACCATGTATTTATAATAGTATTTTTTCCATGATGACTCTGGCCAACATTTTACCGATTCGGGCAGTCTGTCCGTATTCCCGATAATCGGATTAGCATTGTAGAATTCCTTGAATTTTCGCCATTGCTTCCGTGTCCACACTTGTCCGCGAGAACTCGGAATTTGCATAAAAAACGCATCATAACCGTTCTGCAAAGGACAAAAAGGCACATCTATATACTCATTGTCCAGATAATTGTTTAAAGATATGCCAGCAATGCTCGTCTCTTCTTGGTAAAAAGATGTTGCCTTAACAGCATAATCGTAGAAATGAGTACTAAGGAATAAGTCGTCCTCAAGCAAAAGGACACAACCATATGTCTCAGTCAAATTACCGCACGAAACGATATGTTGACGTAATCCTATATTTTCGTTGTGACTAACAATTGTCTTTTCCCCATTAGTCCATTCAAACTTATGGGCCAGTTCGAGCACCTCCTTCGGTCCACCGCCATCTATACTAATTACTAATGAAATGTTAGAATATTGCTCGTAGTTGGCGTTATGGATTGACGTCAGGAGACGATTTAACGAATGGGGACGATTGTAAGCTGCGATTACTATTGCAGGTTGTGTCATGCTATATTGAGTATGAAAAAATAAGCCTTTGCTAATTGTTTTGAACAGCTAATGTTTAGAGTTACTATGTCATGCTATCTCAGTTGGATATCAGCAAACAAGTAGCACCGACAATTAAGCATATTTTAGTAATGTCGTAAGCGGGCGAAACCGTGATCCGAATCGTCTATAGCCCTCGTCTATTACTAAATCGCAATATTTTGAGTCGCCATACGATAGAGGACAAAATTATAGGCTTGGGGTAATGCCCTAAGTTTTTCAATGCATCGATGTGGTTATTAGTAGAATAAGCCGAGTTTCCGACAAGGATTTTAATTGGTGATTTAATCGTATTTCGAGGGAGTCCGACTGCAATGTCAAATTCAAATCGTAAAACCCGGGGAAAACTGGTAAAGTGGGATAGTTATAGATGGCTCGCGTTAGTTCTACATCTTTAGTATTAGCTGGATGGAGAATAATCCCGTCAAGGCGCTGGACATGCCTTGCTTTTTTTTGGAAATCCAAATTAACAGCCCGTTTTTTTCTTATCCTTTTCAATTCAGCCCTAAAAGTATCCAAAGGATTTTTGTGTACAAAAATATAGTCTTATAATCTTAACAATACCGTAACCATAGACTTTCGAGATACGACAAAGTTTTGCGATCATGCAATCTCCTAGGGTGAAGAGTGTTGGCTCTAAAAAATTGCCAATTGAGAGTCCTGCCAATTGAGGGCCCTGACAGTCTCAGAACATGAAATATATTTGCTACGCTTTCATCAAGGTGCAACTTCAACTATAAACCTAATTCCCATATGTTTTCTGAATGGCAGTCCGAACCGTTTGGGCTAAAATGAAAAGATGTCGTTCCAAGGTAAATTGATCAAGTACCCTCTTTCTAGCATTCTTACCTAGTTTTTCACATAAAGCAGGGCTGGAAAGTAAGCGTATCATGTTGTCAGCCATACCTGTAACATCGTGTTCGGAGCACAATAGCCCTGTTGTGCCATGCTCCACGACATCCGGGATACCAGCATGGGTCGTTGCAATGACTGGAAGCGAAGCTGCTTGAGCTTCCAACACTGCGACTGGGGTTCCTTCAGCATCTCCATTGTATGCGACAACACTATGCTGGACGAACGCCATCGATTGTTCAAATAACCTAAGAATTTGACTTGTTGTTTGCATTCCTTTAAACTCAACATTCGCATGCAGCCCTAGTCCCCGCACTAATTCCTGAGCTACTGGTAACAATTCCCCCTCGCCAACCATTGTTAGTTTAGCGTTTGGGAATTGCTTGACTACCCTTGAAAAGGCGAGTATTGTCAAATGCGGAGCCTTTTTATAGGTGAAGCGTCCTACAGCAATAAAAAATGGTTGAGCGTACTTCGGTAAGACAGACAGAAATTGATTGTCAGGGCCACAGACACCATAAATGATTTTAGCCTGAGGGCATCCTAATCCGATCAGGTCGGCGACCATTTTTCTCGAGACAACGATTACTGCGCTGGCATATTCAAAAAGTTCAATATACAAATCCTTATACCTCTCAATCGTCTGACTTTCGCTTGCATCAAAGCCGTGAAAATGCACTATTAAAGGTAATCCCAGATGTTTTACGACTCTTAATGTTTCACATCCAGTAGGCCCATACTCTGCAAGAACACAATTTATTCGCTCTTTCCGTAATGATCGAAGTAATCTAAGTTCGCGCGCGTTAAAATGATTACGCAGCTTATTTAAAACGCGTTGCGACCATAGCGGCGGTTGTAAAATGCTTTCATCTAAAGTTGTAGGCAGAAAGTCTCCATAGTAATACTTAATTTGAAATGGTAATTGTTTATGCGCCTGAATGAAAGTCTCAGAATAAGCATTTTGATTAGGGGAAAAAACTGCTAGCGTGTTAAAAGTCATTTTCTTGCAATGCCGTATAAGCCTGTTATCATTTGACCTTCTGTGAACGAAATGTTTTCCTGATC
Source organism: uncultured Taibaiella sp. (assembly GCA_937870855.1). Lineage (GTDB taxonomy): Bacteria > Bacteroidota > Bacteroidia > Chitinophagales > Chitinophagaceae > JAFIGV01. The sequence goes on along the minus strand of CALMWT010000012.1, from coordinate 35,874 downwards.
TTTTGAGACCAGATAGCCAATAGCGGGTCTGAGTAGCCGGCTCAGGACTGCACGTTTTCGGGAAGATAACGGACTTCGGCGTACCCACAAACCCAGCATCTGTGCCATTGATGCGTGCCAGCCTCCGGTTGCATGTAATTCAACATGTTGGAAGCCGGCGTTTTTAAGAAGGCGCTCCAATGAAAAAGGCGTATAGCGAAACTCATCGTGCGGCACTTCATGAAGCGGCCACAAAAACGGTACGGTGAAAAAAAGTACCCCTTCTTTTTTAAGTACACGGTAGGTCTCGGCTATCACAACAGAAGGATCCGGGCAGTGTTCCAGCACTTCCGTTGCGAGCGCCGTGGTAAAACTCAAATCCTGAAAAGGCATCTTAGTCCCCTCCCAGAAAAAATCCGGTTTAACCGCGGAGTCATAAGTGAGCGCATCTTCAATATCCAGCCCTGTATAAGTAGTAACAGACGAATTGTTTAGTATATACCCTTTATATGGCATTTTGCCACATCCTATATCCAACAGTTCGCCATCTAGTTGATAGAGACTGTTACGTAATGCATTGAAAATTGCCGTACGTGCTATGTAGCGGTCGAGATTGGTTAGGGAAAAGGGGACATCAATAAAATTGTCTGCTGCCATTTTTTAGGTAGTTTGTCAATCAACTAATAACTGCGACAGTGAAAAGAGCAGTCATCAATCTATAGTAATTCAAGGGCAGCATTCCATTAATACTTTAAAAAGCGTTGAATATTTTTTCAAGGATGTGTATATGGTTATTGATCGAATGAGCCTGTCTTACATATTTCTGTTGCTGGAATCCAAGGGATAGCGCGGCTTTTTTATCGTTTAGCAGATGCTCGGAAGTCTCTACGAAATCATGAAGTTTAGTAAAAGTTCGAATTGCGCCTTCAGTGTCGTCATTGCCAATGTTCGCGAACTCCCAGAAAAGATGTGGTAAACCAGTTAGGCATGTTTCCAAAGCCGCATATCCACCGGGCTGACCATTCGCCGCTTGAAACCAAATTTGATCTGGAGGATTTGATTGTAATGTATCTTGGATTGACTTAACATGCCCTTTGAAATCAACTATTTCTTTTATATGTAAGTATGCGAGCTGTCTTGTCAAACCGAGCTCTTTGGGATTTCCAGCTCCGAAAACGTTTAAATTCACATTTAGTCCCACTTCATGCAAAAGCTTAATCGCGTAAAAAAAAGGATCAAGTGGTTTCAAAGGAGACAGTCGAGTAAAAAGTGCAATTTGGAATGCACCCTTCTTTGCTTCATTGGTGATCAACGTTTTGTAACCATCAGTATCAAAAGATAAAGGGAAGTAAGTATACTTGAAGTTGGTAAAATCAGACAACTCTTCAGACAAAAACTCAATGGGAGTTGCGCAAACAAAATGATACGGTAAATCTTTACGATAATTGTCGTACATTTTTTCGTCTTGAAACTTAGCGGTCAACACATGTATAAGGGAATTGGTCGGATGCACATTATAATTGTTGCATACCAAATCATACACGCCTACTCCAGAAAAGTTCACAATATCATACATCGCAAAAAAGGATGTTAAGTTTATTTGTTCCTGATACCTGTTTTTACGCAACGAAAGGTGAGGAAAAACCGATCGACTTGTTCGGTTGAATTCATTTCTACTGGAAAGAATGTCTTCTAACAAAAAAATCTCACATCCCAATTCGGTAGTTTTTGAGTGGTAGTGTTCAACGTCCCAATTCGTATCGTGACCGTATGAAGTAGCCCTTAAAAAATGAAGTTCATATGCCGTCCTATCTAACGCTTTGCAAATTTCATAAACGTAGCGTTGGCCACCGGCTTGAACAAAATCAAAAACGACCCACAGAATGCGTTTTTTATTGATTATAGAAATCATATACTTGTCTGCAAACGTACTCTACATTATATCTTTTAAAGTCCAAGATGGAAAGGGAGACGAATCAATCTTTCAGAATAGTAGTCAGCCATCCACAGATCTCTACCATCATGTCTTGGTTTATATTAAGGGCTTTGGTGAAGACTCATGTAATGGAAGACGCAATTAATGCCACACAGTTGTCTATATATTTTATCAATTCTCTTCGCACCTTCCGGCGTTTTTTGTCAAATTTCGATTTCGCCAATCCCGCTTGGTGTATTGCATGTCGTCATAAACCACAAACACATCGCATTTAGCGATACTGTCGAAATATCCTTTCCAAGGAATATAATTTGATTGGGTAATTAAAATTTTCTTTTCCATTAATCAAAATGCCATATTAGTTGAGGTCTTAAAAAACCATTTATTTTTCCTATATATCCACTTTCTCTTTCCAAATCCTTTATTTCAAATGTCAATAAATCTGGTAAGGCAAGTAATGGATCCATTTCATCTGAATGAAAGTAAAAAAACAATTGGTAAGTATCATTATTCAAAAAATTGCCAGGGATTCTGCAGGTCAATTCAGTTTCTTCACCTATAGGGCAAATAAACTTATTACCTGAACCAAAAATGGTATCCCCTTTTATTGTTTTCAGATCAAACCCAACAGAGATTATGTCCTTCTTCGTTTTGTTGATGAATATTAATCTCACATCAATTTCAGTTTTCACATCTATCATTTCATTTTTATCAGCAACACTGGCATTCTCAATGGCAGCATATAGCAATGATATGTTATCATTACCCAATGTATTATTGGATTCATGTTTATAGCCCCTTTTTAAATCAGCATTTTTACCTATATAGTGCTTTATCATTAAACCAGGAATTCCTTCATCAAACACGGATCCATTTTCTAACAGTATAGCAGAAGTACAAAGTGTTTCCACAGCTATCATATTATGGCTCACAAACAACACCGTTCGCCCATCTTTGGTACTCACATCCTTCATCTTGCCCAAGGCCTTCTTCTGAAACTCAGCATCGCCCACAGCCAGCACTTCATCCACAATCAATATTTCCGGCTCCAGATGTGCTGCTACGGCGAAGGCCAGCCGCACATACATGCCAGAAGAATAACGCTTTACCGGTGTGTCTATATATTTCTCTACCCCGGCAAAGTCCACGATCTCGTCGAATTTCGATTTAATCTCCGCCTTGGTCATTCCGAGTATAGCTCCGTTAAGAAAGATATTATCGCGTCCGCTTAATTCTGGGTGGAAGCCCGTACCTACTTCCAGCAAAGAGGCTACGCGTCCTTTTATCTTGATATTGCCGGTAGTAGGTTTGGTGGTGCGGCTAAGTATTTTCAGCAGTGTAGATTTACCTGCGCCATTGCGACCAATGATGCCCAGCACTTCACCGTGTTTTACCTCAAAATTTATATCTCGCAAAGCCCAAACATAGTCGCTGTTTCGCTTGGTAGTGCGGTCATTTTCTTCACCAATTTTTAGGTAAGGGTCTTCCTTGCCCCGTAGCTTATGCCAGGCACGGTTGATGTCATGGCTTAAAAAGCTGCTGCCGACCTGCCCAAGGCGGTATTGCTTAGAGAGGTTTTCTACTTTTATTACTGTGTCGCTCATTGGATGTAAAGCGGTAGAAAGATGAGATTGTAAAGGTGGAGCTGGTCGTAACAAAAGAGATTTACACCGTATCCATAAAACTCCTTTCCACCTTACTAAAAATCAGCATCCCAAAAAACAAGGAAGCTATCATGAAAAGGAAACTATAACCTAGTGAGGCGATGCTCACCGTTCCTTCATTAAAGAGTGCAAAACGGAATGCTTCCACCACAGACGATAGTGGGTTTGCATCTACTACCCATTTATAACTTTTCCCTTCCAGAAAAGAAAGTGGATAGGCTACCGGTGTCACATACATTGCTAATTGCACACCAAAGCCTATCAATACGGTGAAGTCGCGGTACTTAGTAGTGAGCGAAGAAATGATGATACCAAGACCTAAGCCGAGACCTCCCATCATCACTACGAGTACCGGAATTAACAGCCAATTGATGCCGAAATAAAACTTGCCTGTTTGTACACCCAGCCAAAGCATTACTGCTAAGAGCAAGCCAAACTGAATACCAAATTTCACCATGTTCGACATAACGGTAGAAAGCGGAATAACAAGTCGTGGGAAATATACTTTACCAAAAATACCCGCATTAGCAACGAAAGTATTGGAAGTAGCTGTGAGACAGGCGGAGAAGTAACTCCAGATGGTGATGCCGCTCATGTAAAACAGAATCGGATGCAGTCCATCAGTTGGTATGTTAGCGATCTTCCCAAACACGAGCAGGAACATAATGGTAGTGAACACAGGCTGAATGATGTGCCAAATGGGTCCAAGAATGGTCTGCTTGTATTGGGCGATAAAATCTCTTTTTACGAATAGCATCAGCAGGTCGCGATATTTCCAAACTTCTTTGAGGTTGAGTTCAAAGAGACCCGTCTCAGGACGAATAATTTCATCCCAATGATCATCGTTGGCGCTGGCTGTAAGCGCGGGTGACGGCGTGTTTTTTATTTGTTCAGTATCAGTGATCATTATTAATCATTCTTGCTATTAGATCAAAGGCAGATTGCCACGCTTCGCTCGCAATGACGGACTCACCTCCTTCAGAGGGGCGGGGGAGGCATCCATTACTTCTTCGCTACACTAATTGTATCCAAAGCTGTGTGTACAGGGTTCATATAGCGGCGAACAAGAGGAATGCTTTTCAAAAGCCGGTTAACTAACATCTTGTGTTTGTTGACGCTGGTCATGTTACGACTTTTTTCGCTGTAGCCTGCCGCAGACACGTAAGGCACAACAAGATTTTCCGTTTTGGCTAATTGATCGGTGAAGCCGAAATGTTGCAACTCCAGCGATTCCTTGGAACAATGGATGGTTTCCAATCCCAAAAAATTATTCAATGCTTTGAACCCGTCAGGATAAATCCGCCAACAGTCAACAGGTGCATTTGCATAAGGCCAGCTAATGGGAGTAATAGTAATAATTAATCCCCCTGGCTTTACAATGCGTTTTAATTCCTGCATCCAGGTCCAAATCTCACCTACATTGCACATCACCCCACCGGAAAAAACCAAATCATAAGTATTGTCGGCAATAGGATAGTTGTAAGGGTCTTTCGTAAAAATGAAATTATGGTTGTTCTCGCCAGCGTAACCCTCAATGATGTCAAGCGAATGCCATTCTACCGCAGGGTTGTCCACCAGCTTTTGGTATGCAGTTGGATTGCCTTGTGGGCCGATCTCAATTATTTTCTGACCTGATTGGAAGTAAGGCTTTGCGTACTTCAGAAAAATCAATTCATTGTTGAGATGCATAGTTGAAGCGTTAAAATGGCTTTGTTGCTGCCTGAGCTACGGGCACCTTTTTGTCAACTAAACGATTAACCGGCTGGACTCCCAGCAATATTTCCTGTAAACGTTTTTTATAAGCTGGAAATCCAAAATATTGCAAAGTCTTCTGCTGCATTGCAAGGCGATATTCGTCCGTGTAATTTTCTTTATGAATAAGCACTTCGGTAATTCCGTCCACAATTTCAGACATACTGGTTGGGTTCACAAGAATACCCAGCTCTCCATTGCGCAGCGCGTCAACGCTACCATCCTGATTGCCCCCTATAACCGGTAATCCACAAATAAGTGCTTCCAGAAAAACAATTCCAAACCCTTCTTTTCTTGAAGGCATAATAAACAAATCTGCTGTTTGGTAATATTCGAGCAGACTTTTTTCCGCAAGGTAACCAGTGAGAAAAACATTTTCCTCCAAGCCAAGACTGGTAATCAAGTTATCGAGGCGTGCCTTTTCTTCATTATCGTATTTACCGGCAATGATATAGCGCACGGTTGGAAACTGTTTTTTCAACTCCGGAAGGCACTGAATTACCAAGTCGTAGCCTTTATATTTTTCCCTGCCCGACAACCTGCTGAGTGTAAACAACACTGGGTCTGAAGCGGAAAAATTGTATTCCCTGCGAATCTCCTTATTTACATAAAAAACCTTGGGAACACGGAAAAATGGATCAATTGTGTTTGGAAAAACCTTGATCTTGGATTCAGGTAATCCCTGAATATCTATGAGTTTGCTTTTTGTAAAATTGGAAACACTGAGGATGAGGTCGGACACTTCGAGCATTTTTTTTCTTTGTCCTTCAAGCGGACTCCAAACCTCTATACCATGCGTAATAAGGATAAGCTTGGTTTTAGGAAAAAACTTTTTAATCAAACAGCCAACTGGCGCAAGATTTAGATGCCCCACGATTACAGTATCTTTCAATGCAGCATTCATCAATGCATACAACACAAATCTGAGCCGTTTGCCCTGAAAACCTTTGTATTTATCCTGAGGAAAATAGGTTTCATCTGCGAGGTGATCGTAAGGAGACATGGCATTGGTAAGGAGGCTGCCCTCCTCTTCCGTTTCGTGTAGTGCCTTAAGAAGGCATCGGTTAAATTTTTCAATACCGCCAGCCTGCGAAAAAGTAGTAAGACAAAGAAAAAGAACTTTTTGCCTCGCAATTCTTTCGCTGTCAAAACCCTTATCTTTTGATAAACTCGTAAGGCGACCATTAGAAGAAACTGTAACGACCGGATCGTTTACCTGCCATCCATTCACTTTCATTTCTTCACTAATAAGCAGGTACGCCCAGTAACGACTCCATACCAGCTTTCCTTTATCAAATCTTTTCTGAAGTGTAGCGACAATAGAACCGGGAGTGGATTTTGGAGAAAGTTGTTTTCCTTTCATCCAATTAGCAAAAGGGAGTACGAATCCTTGCTTTTTCCGATCCCAAATTTCAGTGGGTAAAATATCTTTAAAACTCTCAATGAGGAGATGCTTGGGTTGTTGATGTCCAAATTTTAATGTCTCGCTGATCTTATGTACTGCTTCAATAAAATCTTTCCCTAAAAAAGGCACTCTAACTTCTACGGAATGCCACATACTCATCGCATCTGTGTCTTTTAGCAACTGAGATTGCATGTAAATATTCGACTCCAAATAAGAAACTCTGTTTCCTGCGGAAAGATTGGCAACAAAAGAGGGCACTTTCACTTCGCTAAGCGATTCGTTCACTTCTTTCAAAGAACAATCAAGCATTAGCGCGGTTTCCTTTGGTGAATAATATCCGCGATAAAAAAGATATTCACCGACTGGATCTTTTCGACCCAAAAAACTGAGCTTACGATAAGCATCCTTTGGTGAAAGTCCGGCGAGACGAAGTGCCCGACGCGGAATTTTACTTAATTGCCGATATTGACGTTCTCTTTTGAAGGATGGATAACCGCCAAGCAACTCATCTGCACCTAATCCACTCAATACTGCTTTCAAACCTGCTTTGCGAGCGTATTTACAAATGAAATAGCTATTGATGCCATCGGTACTTGGCTGATCCATGGAAAGGATAATGTCATCAAAGCTTTCATCAAAATCTTTCTTAGTTACTAAAAACGATTGATGGTGTGCATCTGTCTTTTCAATAATGATGTCCTGATATGCTTTTTCCGAAAATTCCTGGTCTTCAAACACCATTGATAATGTATGAAGAGAATTGGGAATAAAAGGTTGCGCTATCAAAGTCAGGAGCGAAGAATCAATACCGCCACTCAAAAACAAACCGATAGGCGCATCCGAGATAAGGTGGCGTTGTACAGTTGCAGTTAGCGTATCCCTGATCAGCTTCTTGGCCGCTTCCAAATCAGTTATTAACTCACTATATTCTTCCCGGTAAAAAAAACGCTGAAAAGAAGACATGTCCGCAAGATCAAAAACTCTATAGCTACCTTTTTCCAGGGGCTGAACATCCTTAAGCGTTGTGATAGGTTCGGGTAAGAATCCATAAGTAAGGAAAAAAACTCTCCAGTCTGATCGTTCTTCCCATTTGCGGGAAAGAGCTTTCAGCCCTCTTATCTCGGAAGAGAAATAAAGTCTTCCATTTTTGTGATGGAAATACAGAGGCTTAATGCCTGCATGATCGCGCGCTAATAAAACTTTATTATAAAACCTATCGTAAATGGCAATGGCAAACATGCCACGAAAACGTCCGAAACACTCTGTGCCCCAGTGTTGGTAAGCACGAATAATAACTTCTGTATCGCTATCAGTCGAAAAGTGTTGTCCTTTTGTTTTTAGTTCCTGACGAAGTTCCCGGTAGTTGTAAATTTCTCCATTAAATACTATAGAAACGTCTTCACGATGCATGGGTTGATTGCCCGCATCCGATAAATCAATTAGCGAAAGCCTTCTGTGTCCAAATGCCAGTCCCGCTGCTTCATCTACAAAAACACCTTCTGCATCTGGCCCACCATGTCGCATGGCATCGCGCATGGCAAGAATATCCTGCTTCAGGTTTTTGTTAGATTTATCTATGATTCCCGCGAGACGGCACATAACGTGCTTTGAAAGAACTGTTTGCTAATTACTATATCCTCAGGCTCAATACTGAGCACGATAACTATCCCTTAAATGTGTCAAATAGCCCTTTGATTCCTTTTCTTTTCTTGGACTTTCCATTATCGAAATAGCCACCATTCTTGTTTCCGTAGCCATAACCATAGCCTTGGTAACCGTAGCTATAGCCATAACCGTAACCATAGCCATAACCATAGCCATAACCTGCTCCACGGCTTGCTTTCACGTCATTCACCACGATGCTAAGGTGTGAAATCTTACGGTCTTTATAAAGCTCATCCAGGAAAAGGATCTGTTGTTTAAATGTATAGCCCTGGCGAATTACATACAATGAAGTGTCTGCGTGCACACTTAATAACTGCGCATCCGTTACAAGACCTAAGGGTGCGGTATCCAGAACGATATAATCAAAATGTTCTTTCAAAGTGCTGAATAACTTATTCACCTGCGGCATCATCAAGAGTTCGGAAGGATTAGGAGGAATAGGGCCAGACGGAATTACATAGAGGTTTTCGTTTACACCAGAAGGAACAATAATCTTATTCAAATCTACCTGCCCGATCATGTGATTAGAAAAACCCAAACCATTATCTAATCCAAGCATTTTTGAAATCTTGGGCTTGCGAAGGTCAAGCTCCATAACCAGTACGCGTTTATTGGACAACGCTAACGTACTAGCGAGGTTAAGCGCAATAAAAGATTTACCCTCTCCAGACATGGAAGATGTAAGTAGGATAACCTTCTTTTCTTTGCTGGTGAGAAGGAACTGTAAGTTGGTACGAAGCGTACGGAACTGCTCGGCAATAATGGTACGGCTTGACGAGTGGACAACTACCGATTCACCCATAGCTTCAGCGCTATGGCCAATTTCCGCGATGATTGGAGTTTGTGTTCTTTCAGTAATATCGCCACGGGTAAAAATGCGATTGTTGAGCAACTCGCGGAGATAAACCATTCCTCCGGGCACAAGCAAGCCTACAATAAAGGCCATCATGTAAATTTTTGAGCGCTTAGGCGAATAAGGTGCACCATCAGATTTACCTCTATCAATGATGCGGGCATTAGCTAAAGTTGCTGCCTTAGTTATGGCAGTCTCCTCTCTCTTCTTGAGTAAGAAAAGATAAAGTTCCTGTTTCAAAGTCTGCTGACGGGAGAAATCTATAAAGACTCTTTCCTTTCTCGGTACCGTACGAATCTGAGCCGAAATATTCCCTGCTCTTGATTTAAATTCATTAAGGCGAATAGTCATGTCTCTTTTAGCTGCCAAAAGACTATTCTTAAGGTCGGAGCGCAGATTAACCAACTGTTTGTCTAGATTTTCTACCACAGGGTTATTTTCAGACATGCTCATTAGGGCGCGTTCCCGCTCAGTTTGTAAATTGTTATACTGGCTAAGAATACCGGCAAAAGCTTCAGCGCCTGTTGTTAATGCCTGTGGAACGATACGTTTACTATTAGCATTGTCGAAAACATACTTTTCTAATGAGCCAAGAACAGTTAATTGAACTTCCAGCTCTGTAATCTTACTTTGAAAATCCTGAGTATTTGACATCAACATTTCAGCCTGTGCACTAAGGTCTGTCATGTCATTGGCACTTTTAAACTGTTCTATATCCTTTTCTATTCCACTTAGCTCTTTAAAAACGATATTGAGACGTTCATCAATAAAGCTCATCGTAGAATCTGCAATCTTATTCTTATCGTCCACATTTGCCCGCATGTAAACATTCATAAGGTGGTCTAGTATTTCCTCACCTCTTTCCGGCACTACTTCATTAATTGTTAGCCCAATTATACTCAGATTTTTATTAGGAACGTTTACACTCAACGATCCCCGATACACTCCCGTAATTGCTTCATAACTATGCACCTTTATCATGTAATCTTCTTCCTGTACCCAATCAATTCCCTGAACTCTGTCAACATAAACTCTACCAATTGGCAAAAACAATGTATCGCCCCATTTGCGAACCCATTTTTTATTATTGGCAATAAGTTCGAAGCGATCTCCCTTATTTTTGATTACATACTGATCCCATCCTCTGTAAAGCGAATCTTCAAAAAGAGGACAGAAAACAAACCGAAAAGGTCGGCTCGAATAAAGTTCCAGATTTTTAAATCTTCCTGTTGTAAATACCTGAACATTCAATTGTAGGTCACGAACTACCTGCTTCATGAGCGTAGGGCTTTTCATGATCTCCATCTCATTGTCCACATTAGATTTCTGTTGAAATCCCATCGCTTCAAGTACGTCGCCACCAGACATACTGGCTTGCTTTTCGTCCTGTACGAGGATCGCTGAAGTAACGCGGTACATGGGAGTCGTGTAGCGCAAGTACAGGAAGGCAACCATCAGGGAAATAAGCGTACATATAAGAAACCATGGCCAGTAGGAGAGCACCATACCAATGATCCTCTGTAGATTAAAGCCGTCTTTCTCTCCTTGCCAATCGGTGCTGAGTTGAATTTTATCTGACATAGTTAAAATCTGGAAGTGAGGGTAATTACTAAAGTGACAATAGTTAACCCAAAATTGACAAACATAAAAGTTCGCTGAGAGGTTACATCTGCCTGTGCGGCTGCATTCTTAGTAGGTCCTACGTAAAGAATATCATGCTGTCTCAGGTAGAAATATGGACCATGAAACATGTCCTCTTTATTCAAATCATACCGAAAGAAAATCTTTTTTCCGTTTTCTTCACGGATGAGCAAGATGTCATTTCGACGACCAGTCACTTTGAGATCTCCAGCCAGTCCTATTGCATCGAGAACACTGATTTTTTCGCTCGGTACGGTAAGTTGTCCCGGACGACCTACCTCACCCAGAACTGTTATTGTAAAATTGCCTAACCGAACATTTACAACCGGATTTTTATAGTATTGAGCAGCTTTCTTAGCTATTGCATCCCTGGCCTGAGAAGTGGTCAATCCGCCAACTTTTATACGGCCGGCCAGTGGTAATTCTATTTCACCATTCTTATCAACCATATAACCCGAAACACCTCCTCCTTGTCCACCCGCTGTAGCAGGGGCAGCCGACTGAGTACCCATCATCATAGTTGCTTGTGGGTCTATAGTCTGTACAGAAATCTGAAGAATGTCGTTAGGCTTGATGGTAGGATCGGTAAAAGGATGCAGGTCAAGACTCATCGGATCACGATAAAGAGAATCCGGCACATAATTGAAATAGGAAATTTTCTTAGGATTATAGCAAGACGTTAATAACATTATGAACAGGGCCAATACAGGCAAACCTGTGTAAATAATTTTTTTTCCGTAAAGGAGCATTGGGGGAATTTTTTGCAAATCTATTGGTTTTAATTTAATAAAGAAATGAGGCTATGCAATGCGCTAATCTATGGTTTCTTTAGTGCTTGTAGTGGCAGCTCGGCCATAATATTCCAGCCGAGAGAGCGTACTTGCAAAATCGCTTTATTGCCCTTGATCTTTGTGATCTTTCCTCTTTGGTCTTTCAAAGGGCCTTCACCCACAATTACCTCTTCTCCTTCCATGATGGTTACTGAAAGTGATGCTCCACGGTAGTCATTCAGAAAATTTTTAATTGCCTGTATTTCTTCCTCGCGCACTACAGCCGGCTTTTTCAACCACCAAAGAAAACGAACTGCACCCGGTGTTTCCAATACTTCAATCTGTTCCCGCTCATAATTGTCGAGCCTCACAAAAACATAAGATCGGAAAACAGGCTCCCAAATTTTCTTTTTTCTATCACTCCACTGTTTTACTACTTCCCTCATGGGGCAGTAAATTTCTACCCCTTTGTCTTCCAGCAATTTTGCTGTTTTCTTTTCGTTGCGAGGCTTGGTGTAGAGAACATACCAGGGCATGTTTGATGTTTCGTGGAAATATCAATTACAGAATTAATGACCCGGTTTACTACCATCCAATATTGCCATAGAACGAGCGGGCTTTTCCCAGATCATCAAAACTTTGCTTCCGGCAATGAGTTCCGACTTCTCCCGTTCCCATTCCCCTGATTCATAAGTAATGTATCTGATCTTTTTACTAACCAGCTTCTCAGCTTTTTCCACCAGATTCAGTAGATATTGCTTATTGAGATCTCCTACAAATATCAGATCTATAATGCCCGAGTCCTTTCCCAAAGCATAATCTCCCGTCATAAACAACATTTGCAAGTCACCGATTCGGTGAATAACCGTATCAATCACCTTATCAATGCCAATGTATTTAAGGAGGATATTATTAATATCGGGGAACAATGGGTGCTGATGATTTGCCTTATAGATCTTCTTATTACCAGACGCTTCAGAAGATACCATTCCTGCCTCTTCAAAGCGATTTAACTCCAAACGTACCGCATTAGTACTTTCCCCAAAATCTTCGGCAAGTCCGCGCAAATGAGCAGTGTTTCCTGGATTCAGGAACAATCGCATCAACAATTTAATGCGGGTTTTAGAAGAAATTAAAGTCTCTAACACTGAAAGAAGGTGGAAATAAATAGAAAAGTGCGGGAGGTTGGCAGGTTATTAAGTGTCGCTTAAACAACGTCGAAACTGCATTTATCAATGGCTTCGCCGTGGTCAGTCCCATCATCGGGACTAACATCGAGTAGAAAAACTACTCATTTAGAATGCAATATTACATTTTACTTCTTGAAAACACCAATGGATAAACGGATTTTTTTAGTGGCGATAAAAGGAGCAGCGTGATACTTAAGCCAAGGTAAAGCCGTAGCAAAGCCGCGGTTAAGTCGTATCATGCAAGGGCAGGAGATCTACTTCGCTTTCATTACATGCATGACCGAGCGGAAAGAAATAAAGCGGAAAAGGAAAATAGTACCTGCTCCCAGAGTAGCTAACATCAGCAACTGCCAACCCCATCCAAACGGTAAAATCCGCACACCATAACCAAAGGCTACAATGAGTACGAAGAAAAACAAAAAGGAAAATACCCATCGTATGTTCCGTTGCAATTTAATTTGACGCTTTGCAAAAACAATAAAGCAAATAGCGAGTACGCTTTGTGTTATGCAAGCGGCAAAAGCAGCGCCTAAGGCAAAATATTGGGGAATAAGGAAAAAATTAAGGGAGAGGTTTATGACAACGCCTAAAATTGCAATTCTGTTTAGCAATCTAAGATCACCATTTGCAGTAAGCAATGTGGAATAAACGTTTGATAAACTGAACGCCGGAAAGGCTAACATCAAGAAAGCAAAGACTTCAATACCCTGATCGGTTGTGTGCTTGTATAGCAAGTGCATGATCTCACTTCTGAAATAGATTGAGATTACCGCAACAAGTATAGAAACCGGCAGAAGTAAGTTTACGCATAACTGAACAATAGGCTGAACCGAAGATTTGCGTGCCAGCAACCGACCAAACAATGGCAACAAAAGACCGGCAAACATAAGTCCGAACATATTTCCAACATCCAGCAACCGGTAAGCTGCGGCATATACGCCTGCCTGTTCATCCCCCAAAGGACCGCACAAGCGTTCTATAAGCATTGTATCGGCACGTGTGTAAACCGACATTAGAAATATGAGCATTGCATAGGGAAAACTTTCCTTCACGATCTTCATGATTCGTTTGGTATTTAACGAAAAAGCCAGCCGCACATTCGATATTCTCTTTAGTAAAATAAGTCCTGCAATGGCGGCAGAACCGTAGCAAAATATTTGGGCAATAATGAACCACTCAATTTTGAAGGCATTTCTTGTAACGGGAATAATAAGTAGTGCGCCACAGATCAGGATCATCAGAAAACGATCTACAACAGATAACACCGCATCCGCACGAAACTTATGCAATCCCGAAATATTACTTCTCAGAAATTGAAGCAGTGCGTTTAAAGTTTGTATCACCAACACGCCCAGTAACATGCCCAATTGCCAGCCTCTATAACCCAGCAACATGCCCACCAAACACACAATAATCATATAGAATATGCTGAGTACAATACGCGCCGACAACATGGCCGGAAAAAGCACACGTATGCGTCGGGGGTTTTGCGCCAGCGACCTGTTGTTATAATTGTTGATGCCAACATCAAGCAGGATGTAGAAAACTACGCCCAAATTCATTAGCGCCTGATAGATGCCATAAGCAGCATGGCCTACAGTATTCTGCACCGTTCTATCAATCATGAAGATCCACACCGGCTTTACAAGCAAGTTGACTGACATTACGAAAAGCAAATTCTGAGCAAAAAAACGGCGCATGCCTTAGGGGGCTAAATTTTTTGAGAAGATGTAAAATGGTAAAATTATATTTTTGCCGCCAATGCGCATCGCCGTCAACACAAGACTTTTGCTAAAAGGCAAATTAGAAGGGATAGGATGGTACACCAACGAGACACTAAAACGAATTGTAACCCAACACCCGGAACATGAATTTATTTTTTTCTTCGACCGTGCCTATGATCCGACATTTGTGTATGCAAGTAATGTAACTCCCATAGTTCTAATGCCCCAGGCAAGACATCCCGTTTTGTTTTACATCTGGTTTGAACTACACATTCCCTACATATTGCGCAAATACAAAGCTGATCTTTTCTTATCGCCGGATGGCTTGATGTCTTTAAACACAAAAGTGCCTACCTGCGTTGTGATGCACGACCTGGCATTTGAGCACTATCCTGAGCATTTAAAGAAGAGTCATAAATTCTTTTACCAAAAATACTCTCCGCTTTATGCACGTAAAGCAAAAAGGATTGTGACGGTTTCTGAGTTTTCAAAGAGCGACATTTCTCAACGGTATAATGTGCCGGCTGATAAAATTGATGTTTCTTATAACGGCGCACATGATGAATACAAACCCCTGACCTGGGAAAAAAGAGAACAAACAAAACAACAATACGCTGACGGATGTGAATACTTTGTGTTTGCAGGGGCACTGCATCCACGAAAAAACATTGTAAACCTCTTAAAGGCATTTATCATTTTTAAGAAAAGGCAGCGAAGCAATATGAAACTTGTAATTGTAGGTCGCCTGGCCTGGAACTATAAAGAGATAGAGGAAATGCGTGCGGAAATGCCTTTTAAAAATGACGTAAAATGGGTGGGATATCTTGACGTAAAAGCGCTTTCGAAAGTGACAGGCGCTGCGTATGCACTTGTATATGCTTCCCTTTTTGAAGGCTTTGGTATTCCGATAGTGGAGGCGCTGCAATGCAATGTACCTGCAATTGTGAGCAACACTTCTTCAATGCCGGAAGTAGGCGGCGATGCGTCTTTGCTGGTTGACCCCCAAGACCCCGAAGATATTGCCTCCAAAATGGAGCAGCTCTATAAAGACGAAATGTTGCGCGAGCGATTGATTGCTGCTGCGCCCGGTCAGGTAGAAAAATTTAGCTGGGATAAAACTGCTGCAAGACTTTGGGACAGCATGATGAAGTGCGTCAGTTAGCTTGTGAAATTTCCTTCTATTATCTGCGTACTTTGGACTGTATTTTCTTTATCTGATGGACGCTGTTAAAACATTTGCTTCCAAATTGCTCACCAACAAATTGTTGTTATTTAGCAGTCTGTGGGTAGTAGTAATGATCGTTTATATGCCCGCTTACAAAGCCGGTTTTATAGCCGATTTTATTGGAATGTACTTTTACATAGACGATGTTTCTTTTTTAGATTTCTTAAATCGTAGCAACGCCGAAGTAAAAAGTTTTTATCAGGTGACGCAACTTCAGTTGTATGCACTCATTCATTTGTTCGGCACAAGCCCTATTCCCTGGTTTTTACTATTCACTTCACTTCACGCCCTAAACGGAGCGCTGGCTTTTTCCTTCTTCAAAAATCTGTTGCAGGATTTTGGTGTCCGAAATGCAAGGCTGATTGCCTTATTCGGGATGCTCTTTTTTTTATTTAACCCTAACATTACCGAGGTCACAATTTGGAAAGGCGGATATCATTACCTAACAGGCATTTTGATGCAGATAGGCATTTTGATCTGGACAAGAAAGTATTTGTTAACGGGAAATGGAAAATTTGTAGTCTATGCCATTGGTGTATTTTTTTTAAGTCTTTTCACCTTAGAAATCTTTTACATCACCCCCGCTCTTACACTTGCGCTCATTCTTGGTTATTCTTGGGCAGGACTGATTGATTCTTCAACTTTCCGCTCGGCATTGAAGAAAATATTTTTAGTGCAAGCTGTTTTATTCTTCCTACATCTATTGCTGTTCCGCATATCACATGGAGCATGGATAGCACATTATGGAGTTACAAATGAATTTTCGCTCGCCACAGGAGATCTCTTACCCAAGGTAGGAAAATACCTTTCCAACCTCATTTTCCTGACCGGACATTGGCCTGAAAAAACAAGGTTTGCATTCTACGAATTCTTATCGAAACCTGCTGTTTATTATAGTGTCTCATTGATTCTGATTTTAGCCCTTTCCATTTTACTAGTGCGCTTTAAAAAACTGAGCGCCGAAATGCAAATCGCAGCATTCTTGTTGCTTGGAATTATCTGTAGTTTAATTCTTGTCAGCCCCATCTATTTCGACGATTTATTTTCGGCGTATAACAGCAGGCGGAGTTATCAACCCGGACTGTTTACATACATGCTTGTTGCCTTGCTTATCTTTAAAGTGGGGAACAAAAATTTTTCGATGTGGTTCTCGGCTTTCTATTTGTTGGTTTGTTTGATTTATACCGAACGAAAAGTTTTTCACTGGAAGACTGCAGCAACAATTCAATATGGCATACTAAAAGATTTTCCGTTTAGAAAAAATGACCCTGTGCTTTTACTCAACCTGCCGAGTTACTATAAAGATGTTCGCATTATGCCTGCAAATGAACTGAACGAATTTGAGCAACAAATGAAACTCTTCGAAAGCGATACAATGAGCGGAAAGCTGTATGAAGTTTCTTCTTACAATATGCAGCACACCTGGGATGGCGCTCATGTAACGGTATTGGACAGCATGACTTTGAAAGTTACTTTAAATCAATGGGGTACCTGGTGGATGTATAATTATGGGGGGGCGGGGAGCTACGAAAATGAATTGTATAAAGTGAACATGACCGACCCAGGACATGAATACATTCTTAGCCTAAAGTCAAAACCTGCAAACATGGCTATCCTTTTTCAGCAGGGCAGTAGCTGGAAAAAAGTGGACATGAATGAGACCGGAGAACAATGGTAGCCTCAACCCTTCAGGGAACTTTGTCGGGTAAATAACAACAGGTATGCAATTACAAACATTAGCGAGGTGACACTCGATGCGGCAATTTTTAAAAGCAAATAACCAATGTTCGATAAGCTCCAAAGTTCTATGGTGAAAAACACCGCATGATGGATGACGATGAGAAAGGAGCTGTAAACAAGGAAAGGCATCCAGCCCATATTCTTTACATTGGGCGATTGGTTTGGATATTCTATCAAATTTTTAGGCAACAAAGCATTAAGCACATTCGTTCGCAAATATGCAATGAGTACCGTTGCGCAAGCATGCATACCGGCGGTATTCATGAAAGTATCCATAGTGAGTCCCAGAGCAAAGCCGCACAATAAAAGAGTAACCACACTTGTCTCAAACGGAAGCAACAAAATGAACAAAGGGTAGATGTAGGGAATAAAAACCGGAAAGCCAATCGGTTGCGACCACCAACGCAAAGTGATCTTATTCAGTATAAGCACCTGAATAAGTACAATGATGCAAAATCTCAAAAAATTTTTTAAGTAGTCGCTCATTTTGCCTTCTGTGTTGAGTCTTCCAGTTTTCTTCTTTCGTCCATCATCAGGTCTTCTACCACATACACATATTGGAGATTCCGGAAGTTAGTAGCGCTTTTCAAGTATAGCAATTGAATGTTATTCTTTTTGTTTATCCGCACCCGATCTACTGTTCCTATCAGCACATCGGACCGGAAAAATGAATAGCTGGTTGTAAAAACACTATCGCCTCTGAATACTTTTATTTCCTTTGGAATATCTTCTAAAATAAGCACATCGGGTCTGCCCTCTTCCCACATTACCGAACCCATTGTTCCATTTTTCAGTTTCGCACTGAGCTTTCTCTTTACATTCAATACCGATAGAATACTCGCAAAATTACCCGACACACTTATCACCTCGCCAACCACACCCGTACTTGAAAGCACCGCCATACCTTTCTTAATACCATGCTTTGAACCGCGATTGATAGTGATGTAATTATTCTCCGAAGTCACGGAATTATTTACAACACGAGCGGTTCTATAAATGTAGTTGGCGTATCGTACTATTCGTGTAGAATCGTTTTCAACAGATTGTCTTGCCACGCGACTATCTCTCAAAGTATCTAAGCCTTGTATCTGAGCCAACTGTAGCCGGAGGCGAATATTTTCACTTAGAAGGCTATCGTTCATTCGCTTCAATCCAAAATAATAAACGACATCTTCTCGCTTTTGGTAAACCAAACCCGCAACAGTATTTGCAGAACTCAAAACATCATTTCCCTGCAACATATTAGTGCGCGCAATAAGAACGAAACATACTATTTCAAGAATGAGAAAAAGTATGAGGTTAAAAAAACGACGTATAAATAAGATGAAATTCCGCACAGGTTATTTGATGAGGAGATAATTTGGTGATTTGGTGATGTTCTTATTCACAGTGCTTTTATCAAATTTCAAATCATCAAATTTTTCACACAACTACTTCATCAGAAAGGGTTGCATTTTCGACACATTCTTCAAAGCCATGCCCGTGCCACGCACTACTGCACGCAAAGGATCGTCGGCTACATGCACCGGCAACTTGATCTTGTGAGAGATACGTTTATCAAGTCCCCGAAGTAATGCACCACCGCCTGTCAGGTACAAACCACGACGATAAATATCCGCAGCAAGTTCTGGTGGCGTGCTTTCCAATGCTTTTAAAATCGCTTCTTCTATTTTGAAAATAGACTTATCCAAAGCTTCTGCAACTTCCTGATAAGAAACCATTATTTGCTTGGGTATTCCTGTTACAAGATCACGACCATTTACAGCAATATCATCGGGCGGGGTGTCTAAATCTTTTAGTGCAGAACCCACATGAATTTTTATTTGCTCGGCAGTACGCTCGCCTATCATTAAACTATGGTAACGACGCATTGCTTCCATAATATCGGCGGTAAATTCATCACCTGCAATACGAATAGACTGATCGCAAACTATGCCTGCAAGTGCAATTACTGAAATGCCTGTTGTACCACCACCAATATCAATGATCATATTGCCCGTTGGCTCCTCTACGTCAATGCCTATACCAAGCGCTGCCGCCATTGGTTCATGAATCATATAAACTTCCTTTGCACCAGCCTGTTCCGCACTATCGCGCACCGCACGTTTTTCAACTTCGGTAATAGAAGATGGAATACAGATCACCATTCTCCAGCTTGGTGGAAACAAAGGCTTTTTGGGATAAACTAACTTTATCATTTCGCGCAGCATACCCTCTGCCGCATTAAAGTCGGCTATTACCCCGTCTTTCAAAGGACGAATTGTCTTTAGGTTTTCATGGGTTTTTTCGTGCATCATCATCGCCTTCTTCCCTACAGCTACTATTTTATTAGTAGTGCGGTCTATCGCTACGATGGACGGTTCATCAACAACCACCTGATCATTGTGAATAATAAGTGTATTGGCGGTGCCAAGGTCAATGGCTATTTCCTGCGTTAAGAAGCTGAACAATCCCATAAAGTCGTAATCGGCGCTAAAATTTGAAAAAATTATGGCAAAGTTGCCAAAAAAACAGGTTGCTTAAACTTATTCCTTTGTTTTTTTTCCGTTTGGGTAAAGATAGAATTTGTTGTTGCACAATTGCTATAGGGCTAAGGGCTTAAATATTCCCGTTAAAACATGCCGGCAGCAAAAGTCTAAAAATGGAAATTGAGTTTTTTAAATTAGTTTCGCGCCTCGGGCGTTGAGCCCGATTTTCATATCTGCTCACGCCTGCAAAGTCGGAACGAAAAAGGAAAAGCGATTTTACAGTTCTACCCTTTTTTGACTTTTTAATTTTGAATTAAAATATGCCACGCGATAACTCCATAAAAACTGTATTGATCATAGGCTCCGGTCCCATTATTATCGGACAAGCTTGTGAGTTTGATTATTCAGGGTCACAAGCTGCACGCAGTCTGCGGGAAGAAGGTGTCAAAGTAATTTTGATCAATTCCAATCCTGCAACAATCATGACCGATCAGATCGTTGCAGATAAAGTTTATTTGTCTCCTCTTACCGTAGAAAGCATAGAACAGATACTTGAGGAAAATGAAATTGACGCTGTACTTCCAACTATGGGCGGACAAACCGCTCTCAATCTTGCCAAAGAAGTGGACGAACTCGGCATCTGGAAGCAATATAACGTGCGTCTGATAGGCGTAGATATAAAAGCCATTGACAAAGCAGAAGACCGCGAGCAATTTCGCAATTGGATGATAGAACTTGGCGTACCTGTTGCGCAAGCAAGAACCGCAAACTCATTATTAGAAGGAAAAGAATTTGCGCAGGAAATAGGTTTGCCCATTGTGCTTCGCCCCTCGTTTACTTTAGGAGGCACTGGTGGCGGCTTGGTTTTCAAAAAAGAAGAGCTTGAACCCGCACTTGAAAGAGCCTTATCTGCTTCACCTATTCATGAAGTGTTGGTAGAGAGGGCTATGATGGGATGGAAAGAATTTGAACTGGAACTGCTCCGCGATGCACAGGATAATGTTGTTATCATTTGTACGGTTGAAAATTTCGACCCGATGGGCATTCATACGGGCGATAGCATCACCGTTGCACCGGCAATGACGCTAAGTGATACAGCTTTTCAACTGATGCGCAACACCGCACAGATGATGATGCGCGACCTCGGAAACTTTGCCGGAGGTTGTAATGTACAGTTCGCATTGAATCCCGAAACGGAAGAAATAATAGTGATTGAGATAAACCCACGCGTAAGCCGTTCCTCAGCGCTTGCATCTAAAGCCACAGGTTATCCCATCGCAAAAATCGCGGCGAAACTTGCTATTGGTTACAATTTGGATGAACTCAAGAATCCCATCATTCAAACAACTTCTGCTTTCTTCGAGCCTGCACTTGACTATGTGATTGTAAAAATGCCGCGCTGGAACTTCGATAAATTTAAAGGTGCAGATGATACGCTTGGTTTCCAGATGAAATCGGTGGGAGAGGTAATGGCTATCGGAAGAACTTTTCCTGAAGCGCTGCAGAAAGCTTGTCAGAGTTTGGAAAACAATGCTACCGGACTTTCTTTCATCAGCACTGCCCGCCTTACCGCCGAAGAATTGATGGAGTCTTTCAAGCGCCCGCAATGGGATCGGATTTTTAGAATTAAAGAAGCCCTCGCAGTAGGTGTATCTATTAAAACCCTCCGTGAACTTACCCATATTGATCGCTGGTTTTTATATCAGATACAAGACATCGTGAATCTTGAGAACAGGATCAAAGAATACAAACATCTCGACAAGCTGCCCGATGAACTACTTTGTGAAGCCAAGCAAATGGGCTTTAGCGACGACCAGATTGCAGAGCTGGTAAAAGATGTAACTGCCGAGGAAGTTTATGAATACAGAAAGAAGCTGGGTATTCGCCGCGTGTATAAAATGGTGGATACTTGCAGCGCAGAGTTCGAAGCCAAAACCCCATACTTCTATTCTACTTTCGAGCCTACTGCATCTTCTTCAGAAACAAAAGGAAACCTTGTTTTCAACGAAAGCAAACTGCAGGATAAAAAGAAAATTGTGGTGCTTGGCTCTGGCCCAAATCGTATAGGACAGGGAATTGAATTTGACTACTGCTGCACGCATGGCTTGCTCGCTGCAAAAGAACTTGGCTACGAAGCCATCATGGTAAACTGCAACCCCGAAACTGTTTCTACCGATTTCGATATTGCCGACAAACTTTACTTCGAACCGGTTTATTGGGAGCATCTTTGGGAAATAATAGAACATGAGCAACCTTACGGTGTCATAGTGCAACTGGGCGGGCAAACAGCCCTGAAGCTTGCCAAACGCCTCCACGAAAAAGGTATTCGCATCATAGGCACATCGTTCGATAATATGGACATTGCCGAAGACCGAGGCCGCTTTAGCGACTTGCTGAAAGAACTTGAAATTCCTTATCCTCGCTATGGCACTGCTTACACTACCGATGAAGCGATGGAGGTAGCCAACGAAGTAGGTTATCCCGTGTTGGTGCGTCCGTCTTATGTGTTGGGTGGGCAAAGAATGCGCATTGTAATAAATGATGATGAACTTGAGAAAAGTGTAGTGAGTCTGCTTAAACATCTTCCCGGAAATAAAATTCTCATAGACCATTTCCTCGACCGCTGCCAGGAGGCGGAAATAGATGCTATATGCGATGGTGATGAGGTACACATCATGGGCATTATGGAGCATATAGAACCCGCAGGAATTCATAGCGGCGATAGCCATTCGGTGTTACCGGTCTTCAACCTGCCGCCGCTGGTGGTAGATGAGATGGTGGACATTGCGAAGAAAATTGCCTTTGCACTCGATATTCGCGGACTTATAAACATACAGTACGCCATAAAAGAGGGGCATGTGTATGTGATAGAAGCCAACCCACGCGCCAGCCGCACCACGCCTTTCATTGCGAAAGCATATAATGTTCCTTACCTCAATATTGCCACCAAAGTGATGCTGGGCGAAAAAAAGCTGAAAGACTTTAAAATGGAGCAAAAACTGGAAGGCTTTGCGGTGAAAGAACCCGTGTTTTCCTTCAACAAATTTCCTAACGTGAATAAAGAACTGGGGCCGGAAATGAAAAGCACAGGTGAAGCTATTCGTTTCATAAAAAACCTGCGCGATCCGTGGTTTAGAACCTTATATAAAGAAAGAAGTATGCACCTAAGCAAGTAGAAAAAAAATGCTGTCGCACTCCGGCAGCATTTTCTTAAGCACACAGATTACTACACAAAATTTGCGCATTCCCAAAAAAATTCCTGCCAGGAAAATTATTTTCTTTTTTACAATTCAAGATGAACTCCTTACATTAGTGTTATCATTTATTAACGCTAAAACACTTTAACGATGACAACACATCAAATGTTTAAAAAAACCATGTGGAGGGAGTGATTTTCACCTGTTTCTTTACAATACCATCCATTTGCCAGCCGTAGTTTATCTACTACAATACAAAAACGCCTTCGAGACCAAGCAGTATAAATTTACCAAATAGTCACCAACATAACCGGCTGCTGCTTTCGAAATGCAGCACCGGTTTTTATTTACTTTCAAAAAATACAATCTATGAAACGTTCTATATTTTTGTTGGTTATACTGCTTCTGGTTTATAGCCAACAAGCACTAGCACAGGGGGTGCCGCAGTTCATAATCACCCATCAGGGCACACCTCAACTTTTTGATACAACAGCTGCCAGCGGGTTAGTTTCATCTTGCGGCAACCGTATGTTGCAAACATCCTTTGACCTTAATTGGTTTCAGCCTGTATTACCCAAAAAAGGTACTATTACCGATATATTTGTACAAATACCCAAACGCCGAGATACACTAATGAGTGTTCCCATCAGGTTCGACACTATTATAGCCGGCTCTCCGGTTGTAGGTGTAAGAATAAAGATGACGCTCATCAATTACTTTGACATATATGCGGCGGATACAAGCTGTACAAAAGTAAAAAGCCTTACCACGGTATTTAATGTGCCAGTATTCTTTGTGCCAACTTCCCTGCAAGGCGATGATCCAAGCAAATGCTGGCTAAAGTTTACCCTCAACACACCTTTTAATTATGATACGGATGCTCCACTCTTTGAACAAGATACCTCTACCTATCGAAGTCTGGTAATTGATTTTAACACTGATTCCAATAATTCTGCACATGTATATGACCCATCAAATAATACATCGTATGTGGTAGGGCGAAAATATACGTTCGAGAATAGCTTTTTTTATAAAAATAGAACAATAAGTAAGCAAGGTTCTAATGCTTGTAATTTAGGATTGGGATGTGGTACGTGGGGTGGAAATTTAATACCCGTTATTGGTCTCAACTTAGCCCCTAACAGCATAGACGACAATCCCTCAATTTTTCAGTCGGTGTCTATCCCAATCCCGTCGGCAAGGATGGCAGGCTGTACTTTAAACCTTCATTGCAAGGAAAGTCCTACAAGCTATACACTCTAAACGGTGGTATGGTCAGTGAAGGTAAAGCTACAGCATCGGGTATAGACATAAGCGTGCTACCGGCAGGCATGTACATTTTGTATTGCGGCAAAGAAAGGTATAAGGTAGTGAAGTAAAACGCACAGTGAGCAGATAAACAATGCTGTCGCAAGGCAGCATTTTTTGTTGTATAGCGCTTATCTTATACCCCATACCTTTGCGCCGTTATAAAATATTTTAAATGACTGCTTCAAGACACCCACAGGATACCTACAACGTAATGAGCGAACTGGTGCTGCCCAACGATACCAACACGCTCGGCAACCTTATGGGCGGACGGCTGATGCACATGATGGATATTGCAGGTGCCATATCGTCTATGAAACACTGCAACTGCCCGGTGGTAACGGCTTCGGTAGATAATGTGTCTTTTTCCAACCCTATAAAACTGGGCAATCTTCTTACTATAGAAAGCCGCGTTACCCGTTCGTTCAATACCTCTATGGAAATATATATGAAAGTGTGGGGCGAAGACCTTCATGCGCAATATAAGTATCTCACCAACGAAGCTTACTTCACTTTCGTAGCCCTCGATCCTAATGGTCGTCCGCGTAAAGTGCCGGAAATAATCCCGGTAACAGACGATGATAAAAAAATGTTTGACGGCGCACTACGCCGCAGGCAGCTTCGCCTGATACTTGGCGGGAAAATGAAACCATCAGATGCCGGAGAATTGAAGGCGCTTTTTATAAAAGAATAAGTAACCCCCTAACTTTAAAAAAAACTCAAAAGGAAAACTATGCTGCTCGACAGAACCACGCCACCCGCTATACACGATGCTATTGAATTTGACTATATACTGCCGCCAATTAATACGCAACACCTGAGCAATGGACTGCCTTTGTACTGGTTGAATGCCGGCGTGCAAGATGTGGTGGAAGTGGACTGGATTTTTCCGGCGGGGCTGTGGTATGAGCAGAAGCCTGCGGTGGCACACGCGGTGGCTGCATTGCTAAAGAATGGCACTTCAAAAAGAACTGCGCATGAGATACACGAGGCATTTGAGTATTACGGCGCTAATCTTAAAGTAAATCCCAGCAATGATTTTTCTTCGGTAACACTTTATACACTTACGAAGCATTTGCCAAAGCTTCTTCCGCTGGTTTATGAGTTGCTGACCGATGCAGTTTTTCCTGAAGAAGAATTGCAGATTTATAAACAAAATGCTGTGCAGCGCTTGTTGGTAAATCTTCGGCAGTGCGAGTTTGTAGCCGATCAGAGAATTGATGCTTTGCTATTTGGAGAGGCGCATCCTTACGGTCGTTTTTCTAAGAAAGAAAAGATTGAAGCGCTATCGCGCGAAGACCTTTTAAGCTTTTATAAAAATCATTTTGCACTTGCCCACGTGCGCATGTTTATGTCGGGGAAAATAAGTGAGCAAGATGTGAAGGCTATGGATGAAGTGTTTGGGAAAGCGCCTGTTGTTTCCAACCCAATATCGCAGGAAATATTTTCAGCACCCGCCCCCTCTGAGACAAAGCATCGCATTATCAACGATGAAAACGGTGTGCAGGGAGCTATACGGATTGGTCGTTTATTTCCCAATCGCCACCATGAAGACTTTGCACCTATGGTGGTGCTGAATACATTGTTCGGTGGTTATTTCGGTTCGCGGCTTATGAGTAATATTCGGGAAGAAAAGGGTTTTACTTACGGTATTTATAGTTCGCTTGCTCCTTACATCAATGGCGGTTCGTTTACTATTCATACCGAGGTAGGCAGAGATGTGGTAGAGCCTGCGGTGAAAGAGATTTATCAAGAAATGAAACTACTTTGCGAAACACCGGCTCCCGATGAAGAATTGCTTTTAGTAAAAAACTATTTGCTGGGAAATTTGCTTGGCGATCTTGATGGTCCGTTTCAGATCATTCAAAGATGGCGAACGCTTATTCTAAATGGATTGACTGAAGAGCATTTCAATAGAAATATCAACGTTTACAAAAGCATTACTTCTAAAGACCTGCAACAACTGGCCGCCAAGTATTTCTGCACAGATGATTTTTATGAAGTGGTGGTAGTTTAGTTGCCTATGCGTTCTTCTACGAGATAGTTATTTCTGTCAGAGGCATTGCGCGACACTAATTCCGCTACAAAACCTGTAAGAAAAAACTGAGTGCCAATAATCATGGCTACGAGTGCTATGTAAAAAGGGGGACGATTGGTAAGAAATACATCTTCATACATAAACCGGGAGACGATAAGATAAACCGTCATCAACAAACCAATAAGAAATGTAAGCGTGCCAAGCGTACCGAAGAAGTGCATGGGTTTTTTTCCGAAGCGCCCCATAAACTGAACGGATAGCAGATCGAGGAAACCATTGATAAAACGCTCCCAGCCAAACTTTGAAACGCCATATTTGCGCGGACGGTGTGTTACTACTTTCTCTCCTATTTTACGAAAGCCTGCCCATTTTGCAAGCACGGGTATAAAACGATGCATCTCACCATACACTTCAATACTCTTCACTACTTTTTTGCGGTAGGCTTTCAGTCCGCAATTCATATCGTGGAGCTTTATGCCGGATATAGAACGGTTTACAGCATTGTATAATTTGCTGGGAAGATTTTTTGTGAGCGCGTTATCATGACGGACTTTTTTCCACCCGCTTACCAAGTCAAATCCATCAACAGCTATCATTCTGTAAAGCTCAGGAATTTCATCAGGGCTATCTTGCAAGTCTGCATCCATTGTGATTACCACATTTCCCTTTGCTGCTTTGAAGCCTTCGTTTAGAGCCGCGCTTTTGCCATAGTTGCGCTGAAATTTTATTCCCTTGACGGTGTTGTATTGCGTTGACAGATTTTCAATTACAAACCAGCTATTGTCGGTGCTGCCATCGTCTATCATTATTATTTCGTGTGCATAGCCGTGATCGTTGCAGACACGCTCAATCCATTCTACCAATTCAGGCAGAGATTCATCTTCGTTGTAGAGTGGTATTACGATCGAGAGGTCCATAATTGTTAGTCCATGTAAACAGGCTTATTCTTCTTTACAATAGCGGCACAAATAAATGACACTATTCCATACCATACGATTTGCGTGGCAATTGATAATAATTGTTTGCCGAAGTTTAATTTATCCTCATTCTGCTTGTCAAATTCTTCAGCCATTTCATCAAGTTTTTCTTGCGGCGCACCCCAATTTTCAGCAGCAGAGATGGATGACTCTCTAATTTTATCAACCATACTTGCATCAATAAATCTCATGTAAATGAAGTCGTAGGTGAAGTTCAGAACCACGACAATTAGCGCTGCAATAAATATTGCCTGGAATGCTTGTTTGATATCCATATAGCCTCCTAGGGCCTTCCGTTGTTGCACTCCTGTTACACCAAGCAGCACTGCACCCAGCGTAAAGGAAAGAAAAGTAAAAAGCATAGTCATTCCCCAGCTCTCTAAAAAAAACTGATAGGCTACCGTACTAAAGATTATTTTAATCAAGGCAATTAATAATCCCATTTTTACCGGTAAAGACCATTTGTTGAAGTTCTCATCTGGAACGGTTGAGGGTGTTACTATGTGCTCCATTTTATCTGTTTATATGAAATTGGTTTTGATTGAAAATCGCAATCACTTTTCCTTTCAATTCTTTTCCTATAAAAGGATTGTTTCCTGAAAGCGATTGCACTTTTTCACTTGTAAAGTTGGTGAATTCGTTAGTAGAAAAAAGAGTAAACGATGTTGATTCATTTCCTATTGCCAACGAAGACAAGCCAAATATTTTTCGCGGTCGAATGGCAAGTGCATCAATAATTCTTTCTAAGGGAATTGTATTTTCTACTGCGCCAAGTAAAACATTGAAAGCAATTTCCTGAATGTTCATTCCATTGCTTGCGTACTCAAATTCTTTCGACTTTGCATCCCAGTCCTGCGGACGATGATGTGTGGCGATACAATCAATCGTACCGTCTTTTAAACCTGCTACCAGTGCCTGTCTGTCTTGCTCTGTTCGTAGTACCGGTGAAACCTTATAAACGCTATCATAAGTTTGCAAGGCTTCGTCAGTGAGTGCGCAATGATATGGCGTGATGGAGCATGTGATATTCAATCCTTCTTTTTTTGCCTTTCGAATCATTTCGACACCTGCCTCTGTAGATACGCCCGTAATATGCAATCGTGAATTAGTGTAACGCAGTAATTCTATATCGCGGTGAATCAATATTGTTTCAGCAAGCACCGGAATACCTTCCATTCCAAGACGGGTGGAAATTTCTCCTTCGTGCATTAAACCTCCTAAAGACAATGAAGCATCTAATGGAATTTGAAGTAAAACCCCGTTAAAGGATTTTGCATATTCCAATGCCTTCAGCATAAGGTTCGCATGTTGCACTGGTTTCCAGCCGTCAGTAAAGGCAACCGCACCGTTTGCGTGCATATCAAGCATTTCTGCCAATGAACCGCCTTCAATATTTTGGGTGATAGCGCCGAGCGGGTGAAGATTGACTACGTTGTTTTTTGCCTTTTGAGCAACGAACTGAATAATAGATTTCGTACTAAGTACGGGATTAGTATTGGGCGAAAGCAATACATCAGTAAAGCCTCCGGCTGCTGCAGCTTTTAACCCACTCGCTATTGTTTCTTTATGCTCAAAACCTGGTTCGCAATATTCTGCAAACACATCCACAAATCCAGGAGAAATATAAAGCCCCTCCTCTGTATCATTTGATCTCTTAGATGCTTCCCAAACTATTTCGTCGTCAAGAAGAATGGCAGAGGAAATATTTCCCTCAGAGATTTTTATTTCCAGCTTTTCCTGTCTTTTATCTGAGGATAAAGGAAGGCTAATGTCAACAACCTTATTATGAAACTCAGAATTCGGATCAACAACCTTTGCTTGGCGGATAAGCACGGACATTAGCGTGGAGCGAGTGTTTGTTTGCGATAGCTTCTTGCAAGTAAATAACTTTCTGCAGCGAGCATTAACAGGGCTAAAATAACACAAACTTTCCAAAGAGGAAGAGACCCATTCTGCCCGTTATCCATAGTGGAGTTTGCATTCATCCAGGAAATATTATCGCCCTTCCATGTACTTCTGAGTTTTTCCAAATCCCACAGTTCCAGTTGCGATTCCGCACGGTTTCCATTGACCGCAATCAGGGTGCTGTCAGTCCCCTTTGCGACAAGGGTGTAAAAGCCAGGATGCATCATAATATTGCCGAGAAAAACTTCCAACCCGCCACCACTCGCTCGTTGTGGGGGAATAAGATCCATGTCTGCTCCATACACATGTAGCATGTTTCTTTCATCAGCGTTGGCGAGCGACAAGAAAATGGGTTGCTGATTACCGGCGGTTATGGCATAAGCATCACTTCCTTTAGATTGCGCCGTCATCTGATATAAGAAAGGCACGAAGAAATAACTACCCGGAAAGTTTCCTGATGAAAGTTCCGCAGAGGTTGCTGCTACATACAATTTTCCCCGATAAGGCGTGTATTGTGCCAGAAACGGATCGCCATTTCTAAAACTTAGAATAGACTGTTGGTTAGCACTCAATCCTGCACTAATCATATAATGCCAGTTGGCTATCGGCAATTGAACATTTTCAGGCACCCGCTCAAAAAGGTCGCGTACCAATTCACTTCCTTGTTGAAGATTACTCACCGTTTGCACTGCGGTATCTATTCCCGCAATACTTATGTCTGCAATTTTGCTAAAGCCCTCGTTCAGGGCATTTAGGTTTGAAGTTTTTCCCGGAAAAATGCAGATGCTTTGCCCCTGTTGCAAGCCAAGAACTATTTGTCTAATCAAGTCTTCACTGAATCTCGTAATGCCGTTTAGAATGATAAGATTGTATTCTTTCCAATTGGCATTTTCATGCAGCGAGCGTTGATCCATTCTGAAACCATTGTATGCTCTGAAGGCCGCTTGAATGTATGGATTCGGATGGCTTTCATTTATTACTAAAACAGAAAGGTTCGACGCACTTCTTGCCGTTATCCTAAACGTATCGTCAAAACGAACTGTAGCGTCATTCAATGTGAGCGCAATTTTTTGCCAACCGGAACCATTCACCTGAAAACTTAAAGTGTCTTCTGTTTCATTTTGGTCATTAAAATTGAGACTCACGGCGCTTTTCACTTGTCCATTTATCGAAAGCTGCATGATTGGCATCGTGGTTGGTTGCTTGCCTACCAGTCTGCTCTTTACAATCAAACGATTGCTTTGGCCCGTTTGCAACACAGGTGTAGCAAGAAATGCCGTGTCAATAAATACATTGCTTGCAACTTCGGGTCTCACAGGTACACCAAAAAAGCGAATGCCCTGCAACTGTGCTTCGCCTGTCTGTGCTGAAAAACTACTTTGCTGAAAGTCTGAATAATAATAAACATCAGCCCCCGCAGTAGCCTCGCTCTGAGTTAATCCTTGTATGGTTGCAAATATTTGATTGGAAGATTTTGATGCTGTTGAAATATCAATAGACTTTAAACTTGCAATAGCTTTTTCTGCGGGCACAGGCTGATAAGAAACGGGCTTATCGTTGGTTAATACTACAAATCTGGTTCCCTCGGGTGCATTTTCCAATTGCTTTCCGGCGGCTTCCTTTGCCAGGTCCAAAAGATTTCGAACCCCTTTTTTCAGCGACATGGAGCTGGAGTTGTCAATGTAGATTACCTGAAGCCGGTTTGAAATCTCATCGCCTTTATTGCTTCGGAAAAAAGGCTGTGCAAAGGCTAAAATCAAAGCAAGCAAAAACAAAATGCGCAAGGCTAAAAGCCATTTATAACGAACCTGGGAAAGCTTTTGGGAATGAAGCTGAATATTTTTTAGGAAACGTGTGCTTGGGAAATAAACAGTTTTGTACCTGCGAAGATTGAACAGGTGTATAAGTATGGGAATGGCTATTAAAGCGGCAGCCGCTAAAAACAATGGATAGAGAAAACTCACTAAACAAAGATTAGTAATTCTACGCTCAGTTCATTGTTAAAATAATCGGTGGAAAATGGCAGCTTCATAGTTCTATACAAACGTTCTTTTGCTCCGTAAAAAACCGCAATGCTTCCCACCCGCCTTCTCTTCCCACACCGCTATTTTTAAAGCCTCCGAAAGGAGTGCGGAGGTCGCGCAACAGCCAGCAGTTTACCCAAATAATACCACTTTGCACTTTTGCTGCCACACGATTAGCGCGTGTCACGTCTTGTGTCCAAATTGTTGCACTTAGCCCGTAGTCAGAAGTATTTGCGAGCGCTAAAGCTTCGTCTTCTGTTTTAAAACTTTGCAGCGTAACGACCGGCCCAAATATCTCTTCCATATTTGTGCGGCATTGCGCATTCAACCCTTCAATAACCGTGGGTTGGATGAAGTACCCTTCTGCACATCTGCCTTCTGGTTTTATTACTTCTCCACCATAAAGAATTTTTCCTCCTTCCTGTTTGGCAAGTTCAATACAACTCATCACCTTATCGAAATGTAGCTTGCTGACAACGGCACCTTGTTTCGTGTTTTCATCCAGCGGATCTCCAACTGAAAGCTTCTTAACTCTTGCAAGAAACTCTTCTTTGAATTTTTCATAGATCGTTTCTTCCACCAATATTCTTGAGCCACACAAACAAATTTGTCCCTGGTTCGCAAAAGAACTTTGGACAGTAGTGCGCATCATTTTTTCCCAGTCGCAATCGGCGAAAATAATGTTGGGATTTTTTCCTCCCAACTCAAGCGAAAGCTTTTTAAACATGGGCGCAGCAATAGTGGCAATATCCTTTCCGGCCCGGGTGCTTCCGGTAAATGAAACAGCTTTGATGTGAGGATGTTTTACAATGGCGCTGCCACAATCTTTCCCGCCGCCATGAATTATATTCAATACGCCATCGGGTAGCCCGGCCTCTTTGCAAATAACTGCAAGCAGATATGCGGTCATCGGAGTTACTTCACTTGGCTTGGCAACTACACAATTACCGGCTGCAAGCGCAGGCGCAATTTTCCAGGTAAAAAGATAGAGCGGCAAATTCCACGGAGAAATGCAACCCACCACTCCTATTGGTTGGCGAAGGGTATAGTTGATTGCCTTATTTTCCATGTTATGGCTCTCTGTGCTGAAGTGCATAAGTGCGGTAGCGAAAAAACGGAAATTGCTTGATGCGCGTGGAATATCCACTTTTCTGGATAGCCATAAAGGTTTGCCGTTGTCATTTGTTTCGGCAAGCGCAAGCGCTTCAAGATTCTGATCTATTAGCTCTGCAATTTTATTGAGTATTTTAAATCGTTCTTCTGCCGGAGTTATACTCCATTTTTCAAAGGCAGTATCTGCGGCTTCGTAAGCAAGATTTACATCTTGTTCATCGCTATCGGGGGTTTTACTATAAACCTCACCCGTAGCCGGATTAATATTGTCAAGGTATTTGCCATTAGTCGGTTTGCGGAAAGAACCACCAATGTAATTAGCAATTTCCGCTGGAGCCTGAAGATTCATCAGGCAAAAATAGGCAACGGTCTTTATTTCGATTCGCAAGCATTTTGCATAAAAAAAGCGGGGACTGATTAAGCTGTTTCTCTCACTTTTTCCCGTGTCAGTTCATCTACCTCGTGTATCATTTCATCGAGTGTTTTGGTTTGCTCTTTAATGCTGGAAAGTATCTCTGCATTCATCGGGTCGGAAGGATCATCGAAGTTAAAAAGATCTGTGAGGCCAAGTATGGTTGCAACCGGGCTGCGCATACGATGAGATTGCACCCAAGCTATTTTCCTTAGTCGTTTATTTTGTTGTTCTATACGTTGCAGATGAGAGCGCATTTCTGTTACATCCTGTAGTGTTCCTTTCACCTGTATCGCATGACCGGCAGCATTTCGAATCACTTCGCCACGCACCAAAACGTGTTTTACAATCATCCTGTCGGTAAGCACACGGAAATAAAATTGTTTGAATGAAGATGCCCGTAGATTTTTTTGAATGCTGTCTTCAATAAACCGAAGATCGGCGGGATGAACCTGTGCAGCAAGCTTTTCGTAAGTAAGAATAGCGCCGGGTGATAATCCGAGTATTTCATAAGCCATATCCGACAGATCTACGTGCTTGCGAAAAATATCCCACAATCCATAGCCAAGTTTTGCGGTTCGCTCGGCTTCAAGCAAGCGATCATGTTGTTGCCGTAGTGTGTTTTCTGCATGAATCCTTTTGTCTATTTCTTCTTGTAGTTCTAAAGGAGATTTTAAAGAAAGCGCTGTGGGAAGAATTTTGAAAACGTAGTAGATAGTAACCCAACTAATGACTCCTGTTGCCAGCCGCATCAAAGCACTGACACGAAAAAGCGGCAACCAAAACATGAGCGCGTCAATAAAATAAGTGGCACCGCTAATAAGAATGAATGTGGCGAAAAGAACATAAAGTCCGTTGAAGTGAATCTTCTTTCCCTGCTTGCGCAGATAAATGACAATAAGTGCGGGCAATACAAAATATGCAGACCATACCATCAGATCGCTGATAATGTATAGCCAGCCGTGAAAGCTTGTCCAATTACCGTTTTTCCAAAACGATTGAAAATCGGAATGTTTAAACAGGTTTATTAAGAAATCAAAAAGTTGGTTCATGTAATCGTTGTATGGCTTTGAGGTTTGGTTACCATACTCCGTTCTCTCTCTATTACAATGGTAAGTAGGGCGAAGGTATTGCTAATGGAAAATTACGAAAGAAATGAAAGAAAGATTAACAACCGATTCGCAAGAGGTTTGAAAATGAATAACAAACTTAATCTTCGAGAGGTAAAACAATTAATACTTTTATGTGGGAGATTGATTTATGAAAATCCTATTACAAATCTTTTTTGCATTATTTGTGTATTTATTCATCAACAACGTTATAGTCAATATTGGTTTGTTGTTTCTCAATTCTTCTGCTTTTCCCAAATTATATATTATAGGCTACGTATGTGGCGGGCAAGATTCACTACCTACAATATACTTGTTACGTTGCGGAGTTATGGTCATCATTCGCGTAATAAGTTTTGGTTTAATAATCAAATACTTTTCAAAACTATCTGGCTTCCTTCTAACCTTTCTTCTTTTCGACTTTATTTGTGCTGGGGCCGTGTACAGTAAAGCTCTCTGGTTTTCCATGCCGTTCTTCTGCAATTATTTTTATTACATTTTCAGTTTTTGGCTATTTGGAAACTACTATTTTTTAATGCTTTTACTTGGACTGGCAAATATGGTGATAGCCTATTTCTTGCTTTCGAGAAAAATCAATTTGCCTACTTTATTTAACCGTAGTTCTTCCTTCAGAAATAAGGAATTTTTTAAGAAAAAATCTTGAATGCTACATACGCTCCACCATACGCAAGTGCAAACATGTACACAAACTGGATGAGGGGATATTTCCAGGATCGGGTTTCCCGTTTCACAATTACCAAAGTGCTCATACACTGCATGGCAAAAACATAGAAAATAAGAAGCGACAAACCTGTGGCAAGTGTGTAAACAGGCGTTCCGTCCACACGTTTTGCCTGTCTCATTTTTTCCCTGAGAGTAAGCTCGATATTCTCTTCGCCAACACTGTAAAGCGTAGCCATTGTTCCAACAAAAACTTCTCTTGCAGCAAACGAAGTAATTAGTGCGATACCTATTTTCCAATCGTAACCCAACGGACGGATAAATGGCTCGATTGCATGACCCACAATGCCTGCAAAAGAATGTTCCAGTTGCGCAGACTTTCTTTCACTTTCAAGCAACGCAGTTTGTTCGGGATTTTGTTGTAGCAATGCTGCATAGTGTTCTTCCACTTTTTTCATTCTTGCAGGTGGACCAAAACTGGCAAGCACCCACAGCAATAAAGAAATAATCATGATCACTTTCCCCGCATCGGTAATAAACGCTTTTGCTTTTTCTATCATGGTGAGTCCTACGTTTTTCCAACGAGGCGCACGATAAACAGGAAGCTCCATCAGAAAGAATGTTCGCTCTTTCGCTTTCACAACAAAGTTCATCACCCATGCTACAACCAAGGCCATAAAAAACCCAAGCAGATACAAACCCATCAGCACTAAACCCTGCAGGTTGAATATCCATAGTTTTTTATCAGGAATAACCAGACCAATAAGAATAGTATAAACAGGAAGACGCGCCGCACAACTCATTAACGGCGTTACCATAATGGTGATGAATCTTTCCTTTCTGTTTTGAATAGTACGTGCAGCCATAATTGCGGGAACTGCACATGCCATTCCACTTATCAATGGCATTACAGACCGTCCGTTTAAGCCTACACTTCGCATTAGTCTGTCGGTAAGAAAGCTAATGCGCGCCATGTAACCACTGTCTTCAAGAATAGTAATGAAACCGAAAAGGATCATTATCTGCGGAATAAAAACAGCGATACCACTGATGCCGGCAAGCACCCCATTTATCAATACGTCTTTCAGCAAATTTTCG
>CALMWT010000011.1 GCA_937870855.1 uncultured Taibaiella sp. | reverse complement strand
GAAGAAGGTGGAATGTTGGTGAACAAAATCAGACAACAACCTTATTCTGTAGTTCTCTTTGATGAAATTGAAAAAGCACATCCTTCGGTTTTCGACATTTTTCTTCAGATTCTTGATGAAGGGAAGATGCACGACAGATTGGGGAAGGAGGGAGATTTTTCTAACTCTCTAATCATCTTCACATCCAATATTGGCAGCGAGTGGATTGTAGAGCAGTTTGGACAAAGCCTTATGCCTAAGTCAAATCAATTGCTGGAAATCATGACTAAATATTTCAGACCTGAATTTCTTGCACGCCTCACGGAAATAGTTCCGTTTGCACCGATCAGCGAAACCAATGTTGTAAAAATTCTGGAGATTCAAATGAAGAGCCTTCTCGACAGTTTGGACAAACAAAGCATTTCACTGACTATTTCAGACGAGGCAAAATCTAAAATTGCGCTCACAGGTTTTACGCCGAAATATGGTGCAAGGCAAATTTCAGGTGTTATTCGTACCGCATTAAGAAGACCCATTTCTAAGCTGATAGTTTCTGGCAAAGTAGGAAAGGGCGATGCAATACATGTAGCACTAAATGAAGAAAACGAGATTGACTATATTTTGAAAGCAAAAGACGAACTGTAATATTTTTTGGAAAATACTTCGTGGATTGTTTTCATTTTATGAGAATTCTATTTACTTTAACGTTCCCTTTTAATAATTCGATCATTTCTAAATACTACCAATTCTATGTTTGATTATCAAGTGGGCGGTAACGCCGTAAAAACAGACGCATCGGAAGGGATGGCTGACATCCCGATGAACCGGTCACTTTTCGTTCAAAAATTAACTGCTGATGACCCCGTAAAGCCTCAGGCAGTTTACGATCTAAAAACTGTAGATGAAGTTTTCAATCATTTCAAACCAAAGGTGGAAGTTGATTTTGAAAAGCAAGACGGAAGCGCGGTAAGTGAAGAAATTCGTTTCAACAGTGTTGGCGATTTTAAGCCTTCCGCCATTGTTGGACAAAGCGGTTACCTTCAGAATTTGAGCAATCAAAAAGAAGACTATCAAAAAGTGATGAAACAGCTAAAGACAAACAAGCTGGTGAAAAATGTCATCGAAAATCCTGAAACAAAAGCTGCTTTTATGAGTGCCTTGCAATCGTTAATTCAGGAACTTGAGAATTCTAAATAACCAAACGACAACTTTAATTAACGCGAAAATATTTCACTATGGCAGATACAGTAATGCAACAGCAAAGCGATATTCAGGAAGTAGCTTATAAATCTCCGGAGACCGTTGCTGCCCCTTCCGAATCAATTGATCAGAGTTTGGCTAAACTCGCAAAATATGGTGGTTTTGATTTTCTTGAGGCCGCAATAGATGGCGTTCAAAGTCTAAATCCGGAGCGCAAAGCAAGAAAAAACATTTTCCTTTCTGATAGTAGTAAGAAAAAAGAAAGAGCCGATCTTAAAGCTAAACTCGGTTTATGGCTCGATCTGCTTCAGTCTTCCAACGAAATTGGTCAGATGGCAGAGGTTTGTCAACAAAAATCTGACGAGGCTGCGGTATTGTTGAAAAAGAATCTTAAAAAAGCAGTTGATGCATCCAAAGACCTTGAAGTTTCCTACCGGTCTCTGAATCTTTTTTATAAGAATACAGAATCCGACAAGCTTAAAAATGTCACAATCGTAAATGCTGCACCCGATCAGATTCGTGATCTTGATGCTCCTAAATTCATTGAATACATATCCGATGAATTGAAGCAAAATTATGATCGTCTGGATTTGAGAAATAACTACTCCATACTTTGTTTGCCTGGCTACCTTGGTGGCAATGCAGTAGTGGAAAAGTGGGCTAAGATTGCCCATGAGACTAAGACCATGCTTGTTACAGACTTTATGGACGTGGACAACCCGGATGATACCATTGATATGTTTCAGGAAGCAAATCTTACAGGTGGTGAAATTCATCGGTCGAACGTAATGATGGCTGCTAACTACATTGTAGGAAGAGCAAAACATTCAGACCTTGATGAGGAAGAAGATTTAATGGTTCCGCCTTCTGCTGCGTTAGCCGGTAAACTTTATTATACTTTGATGTCGCAAGTAACTGCCGGTAAAAAGCATGGTGGTATGAATGAGGTAGATGGAGTTCGTTTTGATCTGAAGAAGTCTGAAATTTCAGCAATGGATCGTGCAGGACTTATTCCAATGGTAAGTGAATATGGAAAGGTGATGGCCTTCTCTTCTAAAACACTTTTTAACGGAGATAACATCGGCTTACAGACATATTCTGTAGTGCGTGTGTTTGACTACATCAACAAAGTGCTGATTGATTTCTTAAATCGTCGTGCTTTTGAAAACTGGACATCACTAACAGAAGATGATTTGCGCACACAAATTGTAAAGTTTCTTGACAGTGTTAAAGGTGCAGACAAACTCATCGAGAAATTTCGCGTGGTACGTTTTGAAAGAGATGACGACGATAAAAGCAAAATATATCTTGACATCAATATCACTCCTTATTTCCCAGCCAAAAGCTTTATGCTAAAACTTGATGGACATAAAGGTGATGACGGTACCAACTGGAAAACAGCCACCGAACAACAATAAAGTCTAATAATCTTTTCCATAACTAAAAAAAACAATTATCATGGCGTACAAAATGACCTTGGACATGGCAGGAAAAAAGTATGATGTACTTAGTTCCTCATTTGCGTTTTCGCGTTCTGTAGATGCGAAAGGCCGTCCTTCTTCCGGTGTTTATGGTGGCGAGCTTCACCTCACTGTTGAGTCTTATGCAGACACTTCCTTGCTGGAAACAATGCTAAACAAGCAAAATAAGGCACAGAAGGGTTCCGTGATTTTCGATCAGGGTACCAATGATGGCAAAATGAAAGAATTGAAGTTCGAAGACGGCTTTATTACTCAATATTCTGAGTCGGCTGCTGCGCATGGCTCTGATTCAATGGCAATAAGTATTACCATTTCTGCCCGCGTTATTCAGGTTGGAGATGCTGCAAAGCATACCAATTTGTGGCCAGACAATAAGGCTTAGTTTTATTTTTTCAACATACTACCGCAAGGTCTTCTTGGCCTTGCGGTATCTTTTCCTTTTTTAAAATACCTCCTGTGGCTCAGCAGATCAGCGTAGAAATAACGATCAACGGGAAGAAAATCAGTCCTTTTTCCTTTCTTTCACTTCGACAACAGTTAAATGGTCATCATCAGTTCGAGATAAGATTTAACCATGATGTATTAGAGGAAAAGCACTCCGTAACGATTGATAAATCGCGCGATTTTTTAGGAAAGCCCATTTCTATAGCATTCAATACCTTTCATAAATCTAAGTCCGACCATGTCTTTAAAGGCATAGTAACCGACATCAGTATTTCAAATAATCTTGCATCTCCCGGCGATCTGGTATTTAGAGGATACAGTCCTACGATACTTTTAGAAACGGGGGAAAACAATCAATCACATTTACAACGTTCGCTTAACCAGATTGTAAAAGATACCATTGGAAGCATTCCTTCTAATGATATGGCAACCAAAGTGAACCCAGTTAAGAAGTCGTCAATTCCATACGTTGTTCAGTATAGGGAAAGCAATTTCAATTTTATAAGACGAATAGCTGCTGAATACGGCGAGTGGTTTTATTACGACGGCAGCAACCTGATATTTGGCAGTCCGGGTCAATCCGAAACAGTAAATCTGGAGTATCCCAACGATATTTCAGACATTAATTTGCAAATGAGAATTGCTCCAGTAAATTTTGAGCAAGTCGGGTACATATCAAAAGAGAATACAAAATTGTCGGCTAAAGCATCCTCGCAGCAGGTTTCGGGGCTTGATAATTTTGGCAAACACGCACTTAAAACATCCGAGCAGATTTACAATATTCCCACAACATCTTTAAGCAAGCGGAAATTCACTGAAAATAAAGAACTTGATGAATCCGTGAAAGTTGCCAAAGCATCAAATGCTTCCGATCTGGTGCAATTGCAGGCAGGCTGTGATTCGCCCTTTGTAAAATTAGGGGGGCAAGTTCATGTAAAAGCTGAAAAAGCAGATTACGGAAAGTTTATTGTTACCTCTGTTGTTCACACTACAGATGGTTTGGGCAACTACCACAACGAATTTGAGGCCATCCCATCTACCATAACAGTTCCGCCAAATCCACATTATGAAAAGCCAATCGCAGAATCGCAAATGGCTGTGGTTACCGATAACAAAGATCCCGACAACCTTGGCAAAGTAAAGGTTCAACTACTTTGGCAAAAAAGTAATGCAAGCACCCCCTGGATTCGCGTGCTAACACCACACAGCGGCATGCGTAATGGTGATAAAACAAATCGTGGTGTATTTTTTACACCCGAGGTTGGTGATTATGTAATCGTAGGTTTTACCCAAAATGATCCTGACCGTCCGTTTGTGATGGGTAGCATTCCTCATGGAAAAGCAATCAACACGCAAAAGAATACGGATAATCATGTGAAAGCAATCCGTACAAGAATGGGTAGTACCATTTATTTCCACGACAAAGAAAACAGTAAGGAGCAGGAGATAAGAATTGAAACAGATGTAAACAACTACATTTCTGTATTGGTCAACAACTCCAATGGCGACATTAAAATATATTCTTCAAAAGCAATCGAAGTCAATTCGAAGGAGTCCATCATTGTTCAATCCGGGAAGACAATTAATGTAAAATCGGAAAAAATTTCAATTGAAGCCAGCGACTCTATCAGTATGAAGGCAAACCAGAAAATTGAGATTAAGGGTGCTGATGTAATTATTGAAGGCTCTAAAACATTTGCTGCAAAAGGCGGAACTTCTGCCAAAGTAGAAAGTGCGCAGATAGAAGTAAAAGCCTCTGCTTCTGCAAAAGTATCGGGTGGTGCCACACTCGACCTGGAAGGAGGTGGAATGGCTAATCTGAAAGCGGGGCTCGTTAAGATAAATTAGAATGAACAAGCTTTACCAAATGCCTATAAAGTTTGGCAAACTCATGGAGCGGAATCAAGAATTGGTTCCCTGCAATTTAGGTACTTCCATTGCGCAGAATATTTTTCTGATCATCAGCTCAAAATTTCAGGAGCATCGGTTTGATTCCTCTTTTGGTTGCGAACTTTGGGACAAAGATTTTGAGTTAATTACTAATCCTTTGGTATGGCAGGAACAAGTAAACCAGTCCATTTACAAGTCACTGAATAAATATGAACAAAGACTGGAGCGGTTGGATGTGGACACCACAGTATCTGAAGAGCCCTACCAGAATCCTGTAACACAGGTAAGGAGTATTAAAAAGCGAATCACAATTTCTGTAAAAGGGGTTATTAAAGCTACCGGTGAAGATTTCGCATTTGCCCCGCAATTGTTTTTAAGCCCCATCTCAATAGATTAAAGCATGTTTCAAGCCAGCCATACCAGTCTTAGTAAGGAAGCAATTGCCAGCAGAATGTTTCGAAGTGCGGCACGCTTCTGGGGATTGAGCGACACCAACATGGATAATTTCGATCCGTTGGTGCGTTTGCTGATCGAGGCTTGTGCCGTAGAAATATATAGGATTGACAATGAAATGGTGTCGCTACAGCGCTCCATGACCGAGCATCTTGCAGGTTTGCTGGTGCCGGAGATTTACATTCAGCCAAGACCCGCACATGCTATAATTCACGCGCCATCTACTGATCCGCAAATGTATGTGACCACGGAGTCTCAATTTGTGCATCAGAAACGTGTAGCCTCAATGGCAAACGGTCCGCTCGATAGCAGCATGGATGTGTTTTTCTCTCCGGCAGGAAGATTTAAAACCATAGATGCAGATGTTCAACTCATAGCAGCGGCCGACCATATCTACAAGGTAAATATGTTGCAACAAAAGGAAACTTTTTTACGCGCGCAACAACCCTTTACATCTAATACCGCCTGGATAGGCATTAACGTGAAACCGCAGCAGGATTTGCGTGATCTTTCTCTTTTCTTTGATTTGAAAAATACGCCTGACAAAGCGCGGCTGTTATCCTCGCTGGGATATGTGAAGTGCTTCGTTGGCGATACAGAAATAGGATTACTAAAAGGACTTTCCCCAAACAACTCTGAGGATAGCAAATTGGTTTTTGAAGAATCATTGGAGGAGTTGTACGTTAGCCGGAGAACGGAAAAAATGATCGGCAGAATCTATGCAAATCATTTCCTTACAATTACGCTCGATGAACAAGCGGTAGGGCATATCGAAGCGCATATGCTCAGTAGATTTCCTGAAGAATGGCATAAAAATGTAGGCAGCAACGACTTGGGTCTTTTACAAAATGATTTGCTTTGGTTGCGTTTAGAGTTTCCGGCAGAATTTAATGCCCAGATAATTGATGATCTTACTATTGCTATTAACTGCTTTCCCGTTGCAAACCGCCATTTGAATAATATCACCTACAGACTGAACAGCTATTTTAATATTATTCCTCTCCTTACCGATGAGCAATTCTTTTCCGTTCACGCCGTAGATGGTACTTATACCAACCCCTCTGGTCGTACAGACTATGTTTATTATCCCTTCGATCGTTACGATCATGCAGAAAAAGGAACATACACAGTTCGCTCCGGAGACCTCCAACGTTTTGATAGTCGCAATGCTGCCGAATATCTCAATTATCTGGTGGAATTACTGCGCGATGAAAGCCGGGCATTTGCTGCTTTTGGTCAGGATTTTCTAGCCACTACAATTAAAGATCTTAATCAAAACATTGAGTTGATCTCACAAAAAATCAGACAAAATCTAAACCTTTTACACACAGCGCCTACCTATCTTCTTATTAACCCTATGCAGGAAGGAGATACAATTTTTGTACAATACTGGACTTGTAACGGAGAAGCAGGAAATGGAATCAGAAGCGGCTCTAAAATGGATTTGTATGAAGGCTCAAGCTTTAAGAAAGAAAGCCTGGTGCTGATGACACAGACTACGGGAGGCATGGATAAGCTGAAAAATACAGAGATACTTACGGCATTCAAATCTGTGATGATATCGCGTAATCGTCTGGTGACATCCGCAGACATTCAGAATTTCTGTTTCAACTATCTCCAAGAAAAAGCGAAAGAAGTAAATGTGAGCAGGGGGGTTGCGATAAGTGCGATGCCCGACCAAGGGTTGATACCTGTGATAAATGTGAGCATTACGCCTTCGCAGAATGTATTGGCTGATTGGGAGAATATTAAAACGGAATTGTTAGCAGAGTTGAAAGATAAGTCGGCGGTGGATGTGAATTATGTAATTCAAACAAACTAAAATCCAGAAATGCGAGAAATATCTATCAGAATTGGCTATAAATTTTTGTTGACGAATCCACAGTTTGCATGGTATGTACACAATGACAAACTTGATTCAAAACAGGTTATGGAGTATCTGCTTCAATCTGTCGGAGAAAAGATATTTTCCGGAGTGCGAGAAGGTGATTCGTTTACAATGCATTTGATAGGAGACAACAAGAGCCGCTCTTTTGTTTTAAAACGTTTGCCCGATGGAAACGTGACCCGTAGTGAAGAAGGCATATTTGGAAAAACCTTTACGGAGGTATATTCAGTAAATCTGGAAATCGTGTCAACTGGCCAGGTCTTTAGCATAAATCATTATTATGCGGGTGGGGGATCGAAATCGAATGCGACTACAAAATTAACGGGTGTTTTTTCTGCATTTACCGGTTATGTGAGTGGAATAGTTTCTGATACTCAGAATGGTTTCAATAAAGTCAAGGAACAGTTTGATATTGATAAGTCTTTGAACAATTACAATTAATAAGCTGCTATGATTACTTCTGACAAGATCCTTAATGCCTTTAAAGATTGGAAGGTCTATAAGTACATCCCGCGCGAAGGAATTATGACTTGCCCACATTGTCGGAATGTTGTAAAGTCGGCAAATGGAGGATTATTACCTCCATTTTATTGTGGCAAAGACAAAGTTTTCTTCGATCCCGATTTACGCGGTCAGACATCATTAAATCAACATGTTTTAATAGCGGGAGAATTTTTTCGTGGGGATCTTCGGGAGTTGGTCACAAAGTATATTACTATACTTCAATTGCTTAAAATTTGAAATTTAGATGAGCAAGCCAGCCGCAAGAATAGGAGACATGCATACCTGCCCGATGGTAACACCGG
This sequence comes from uncultured Taibaiella sp., assembly GCA_937870855.1. Classification (GTDB taxonomy): domain Bacteria; phylum Bacteroidota; class Bacteroidia; order Chitinophagales; family Chitinophagaceae; genus JAFIGV01. The sequence goes on along the minus strand of CALMWT010000011.1, from coordinate 12,141 downwards.
GTACACCACCAATTCCTCACGTGGGAGGACCAATAATAGGACCGGGTGCGCCTACGGTTTTAATTGGAGGTATGCCCGCAGCAGTAATGGGCGATATGTGTACGTGTGTTGGACCACCTGATACGATCATTCTTGGTTCAACAGGTGTATTAATAGGTGGTAAACCTGCCGCACGCATGGGCGACCAGTGTGCGCATGGAGGTGCGATAGTGGTGGGCTGCCCCACTGTACTTATTGGAGAAGCTGGTGGAGGCGGAGGGGGCGGTATTGCGGTGATGCCGGTGAATGTGTTACTTGATATAAAACCATTGATGCCTACGGAATTGCAACAAAAGATTTCTCAAACAATAGGATTTAAGCAAGCTGCCGAAACGGGTGACCCTCTTGTCCATAATTCAATGAAGTGCGCAGATTGTACTACCTGTTAAAGGTGATGCTATGAGCTTTGTAATTAGAAACCTGCAATTGACACCCTTTTGGGAGAAGAATAAAGATGAATTTATTCTTCTTAAAGCAACCGCACTGAAAACACATTTTCCGGTACGCTTTGCCGAAGAAAATGACAGTCTGGTAAAGAATTATGTTGCAGAAAGGCTGGCATTTTATAACAAAGTAGGTTTCTTTCTGACATCCAGCATTTCTTTTTTTATTGATTTCGAACTAAGATTTCCCTACGGACGTGATTTAATACAAGATTCGGACTTTAAGAAAATCGCACAATCCGAATCTATAGATGAATTAGAAAAACTTTCGCTAGTAAAGTCCTTAATTATACAAAAGTACCTCTCGAAAAAATAAAGCGTTATGCCTGTAATTGTGAACAAGGAGGAGGCCGACAAGTTGCAGCAATGTGGCAAGGATCCGGCATCTGACCCGGATAAGGCTACCGGAGGTAAAAATCCCTGTACCACCAAAACAAATTCAAAAAAAGCTGTAAAAAAAACGATAGCTGCCGCTTTTTATTCGGGCGACGGAAAAAAGAAAATTCAGGGATTGAAAGAGGAAGGCCCGGTCGTCATTAAGTTTGAAAAAAAGAATGTCAATAATGTTTTTGTGGAGATAGCTAATTCTGCAGATTTTATTTTTTCTCTTGAGAAGGATGGACAGCCTATAAAACTCTCTGACTTTATAAGTGTAGATGGCGCAAAACCATTCACAGTATTTGCCAAGTTTAAAAATTGATATGCCCTTAGTCATAGATAGAGACGATGCTGCTGTTAAGTCTGAATTCATGGGACTTCGGGACTTACGTCCACAGATTTCCCATGTATATCTTCCTTTTTTTGACGTGGACGGTCTTAACTTAAGAAAAAAGTTCGAGGAACTATTTGCGTTTGTGCAATCGCAAGGAGACATCTGGGAGTTTGGGTACTGTGATAAGGACAACTTTACAGGTGCTCAAATTGATGAGTATCTGAAATACTCTACGAATGAAAATGTATTTCTCCCTGTAATATTCGACCTTTTCAAGGCGGATGACACCAGTACATTTTTACCCTACACTGTGTATCAATCTTCCGAAGGAAATGATGGTTTGGGTTATATATTGGTGAGCGACTTAGATCCTACAAAAGAAAACGTAGTAAATGAAAAGATAAACAGGATTGAAGATTTCAAGACACGTTTTGCTGAACCCACACATCAAAAGGTTCTTGATAGAATTGTAGCAACTAAGAAAGACATAGAACAAGCTTCTTCAAATATTGAAAGTCTTACCGAAGAATTAAATAAAATTCCGGATGGCCTTTATGCTCGTAAGAAATCTCTAACCGACGAGCTAACACTTAAAAAGACCGAACTATCGGAGCAAGCTGATAAAACACTAATAAAAATTAAAAGAGGGGAAATAACAGTGTTGGAAGGAGCGCTTGCTCTCCTGGAAAAGGATATAAAAAAGAAAGAAAGAGAAATTGCAAGTTCCGAAACCACATTGAGAGAGGTACAGCCGAAACTAACTCAGGCGCGGAGTGAAATGGAGAAAATATACAGTGTCGGAGTACGAAAAACATTAGCCACAAGCAGTAATCCTAACAAGTTCCGTTATGCCAAAAAACCTAAGAATGCTTTAAATATCTCTTTTGATCATACAGTACACGTAACTCCGTTAGAGGGGCGGCCGGAAGTAGTTCCCGGAGAGGAGCGAATCGTTTGTATTGATTACATTGAAATAAATGAAAAGCCCGAATTAAAGTTATCCCTCAAGAAGGTTGCTGATGAAAGTGATATTGCTACTTTCAATGTAATAGTGGATGGGAAAGACGAATCAAAACTTAAGCAGCTTCTCACAAAGAATAAAATATTTTGGCCGGAGAAGGGGTTTTGTAGAGGCGTAGAAGTTAATTTCAACATTACGCTCAATTTCGACCTGAAGTTATCCCAGTCGTTAAAAGCGGAAAATGGGGATGTTCTTCAGAAGAAAAAGTATTTCCGTATAAAGCCTGCAGCAAACATTGAAGCGTCTGAATTTTTTTTAAGTCTTAAAGGTTCGAGCGCTAATCAAATTAGATTTAAGGGGGAGCTGTCAAAAAATTCAAAAACCCCAAACAACTGGTACACGTCCCCTGAAAAATGTCTGAAATTCGTTAAGTCAAGTGGAAAGCTTGTACACAAAAGTCTCGATTTTTCATTTGCCGGTATGCCCGCAGGATTTAGATTGAATCCGGGAGGAATTGGTAAATGTGCACGCTTTACGCATACACAGGCAGCCAACTATATTTCCATGCTCTGGGGCTTTGCTCCCATCATGAAAAGTCCCGTTAGCAAAGAAGACATGGTAAAAAGCCAGGCTTCTATTTATGAAAAAGCGAAAAAAGCAAAAGAATTAAGTGAAGCAGAAGCCCAAACAACTCGACGAAAAGCGGACGATGCCAAAAAAGTAATGCAGCGCGCGCGGGAAAAGATGGCAAAGTCTTCAGTGGGCGGTAATACATTACCTTCCGGCATACCATCGCTTCCTGGAGCTGCTACCCAAACAGCCGCCGAACTTGCTTATGCAGCGTTAGAACTTAAGTTAAAAGAATTAGAAGCTATTGCAGTTGAAAATGCGAGAATAGCCGAGGAGGAATTGGCGTTGCTAAGGGAGTATGAAAACTCAGACATAAAATTAGATGTATATCCTGCAGGGGGGAACGCACGAGACCTTGATTATCATGGTGAACTCTTGTCTATGGGCTACACCATGACAGATTTGGGACGACTTCAAAAGCCAAAACTTGTTGAAACACTAAATCAATGTTCATTCAAATCAGGGGATATACTTGTTTACTGGTGCGATGACTTTTATATTGATGAGCCTCTTGCTAAGCAGGGATATAAAACGTATGGACATACCTGCATTTATGCTAAAAATTATAAACAACACGACTGGATGTCGGATTTTGGACATTCTGCATTTGTGTATGGTAGGTCAAAGGGGGTAAATTTTCGTTGTCTTTGGTTTAAGGCTCCTGAAATATAATCTTCCTTTCATAGCGTTGCTCCATTCCGATTATAGCGGAATTTTAAAACCCGTCCCAATTACTTTCTTATGATCTCCCCTTCCTCCCACTCAACAACATTACCGCTACGGTAGTAATTGCGGCGGCTACCACTACTTTTTGCACAAAGCCCTTACGGTTGTATTTCCATTCTGCATTCCAGCCGCGTTCTTTCCAGATGTTGGGAATTATGCCTTGTTTTAGATCGTCCACTAAACCCTCTACCATGTTTACACGGTCGGCGAGAATCAATGGCAACCAATGCCCCCAGCTTCCTTCACTATACTGAAACGCATAGCGTCTTATCGCTCCGCTTAGTCCTGAAGGTGGGGTAGATGTGCCAAAAACTGCTGTTACACCGGGACGTTCATTACTGTGAAGAATTTCTACGGTGCGTTGTTGCAAAGGCGGACGTTGGTAATGAATGCGCTGGTGATCGTCGCCCGTGTATTTTTTCATTGGGTAGGTAGGCTCGTTTTCAGGGTCAGCATCAATGCCCCAGCCTTTTATATAAGTATGGTTTGCGGTTGTATTTTCCATAGTGATTTTGTTTTTTAAGCTGCGTAAGGAATAAGGATTGGTTTGATGCAGTTATCAAGCTTGCGCGAAAAAATATGGTAAGCATCTGCTACTTCTTCCAATGGAATTCGGTGCGTGATTAGTTCTTTAGGATTGATCACTCCGTTTTGCACATGCTCTATAAGGCGTGGTAACAAACGTTTTACCGAAGCCTGATTAGCACGAATAGTTAGTCCTTTATTTACAACATTTCCAATAGGCACAAGATTAGCCGTAGGCCCATAAACACCAACTATTGAAATGATACCGCCTTTTTTTACAGAATTAATAGCCCATTGTAATGCAGTGGCAGCACCAGCCTGTAATAGCATTTTTCTTCCGGTAATGGTTTGGAGTGCGCTACCATCGGCTTCACAACCCACGGCATCTATACATACATCTGCGCCCAGCCAGTCGGTAGCTTTTTTAAGAAAAAGAACAGGATCGTCCATTTCTTTAAAATTATACACTTCACACTGTGCATAGTTTTTTGCAAATTCCAAACGATACTCCAGACTATCTATCACTATTACTCGTCCAGCGCCAAACAACCAGGAACATTTCGCAGCCATAATACCAATAGGTCCTGCACCGAATACGACTACAGTATCACCTTTTTTAATGCCGCCCATTTCTGCCGCCTGATAACCGGTAGGCACTACATCAGTAAGCAAAACAGCATCATCGAGATCCATGCCTTCAGGAATTTTTACAGGCCCAACATCTGCGTAAGGTACACGTACATATTCTGCTTGTCCACCATCGTATCCGCCTGCGGTGTGCGAGTATCCGAAAATGCCTCCAACGGCTGTGGCTTGCGCGTTCGACTCGTGGCAGTTACCATACAATTCTTGTTTGCAAAAAACGCAACTTCCACATGTAATGTTGAAAGGCACAAGAATGTGGTCTCCTACTTTCAGATTTTGCACTTGCGAGCCTACATCTTCCACCACACCGGTAAATTCATGCCCGAAGGTCATACCAACACGGGTGTCGGGAACCAGGCCATGATACAGATGCAGATCGGAACCACAAATACATGAACGGGTGACGCGGACTATTGCATCTTGCGGATGGAGAATTTCAGGATATGGTTTGTTACGGTCGGCGCGTACACGAAACGGCCCGCGATAGTTCATTGCCAGCATAAGTTTTACATTTTTATCACAAGGAACAGTCTTGTAAAAATGATGCCTTTAAGCGGGATGAATTTTGCAGGAGCAAGCTCTGCCAGACTAATAAAGCGGTATGGGAAGTTCGTGTTGACGCGAACCGTTCTTCGCACTTACTTCGTAAAGAATCAAATGCAGCGTTGTATTGGGTTCTCTTTTTTGTGCTATTAGTTTGAAGCTGAAATTACCAAATTCAGGTGCGCCTGCATCCGTCATTTCATGTCCTTGCTTTAGTTCGTTGTGGCCGTCTTCCAACACCCAGCTAAAACTCGCCTCGAAAACCTGCGCTTGTCCTGAAATTTGAAATTGGTCTTCGCCAATGCGTTTTACAATTACATCTTTAAAACGTTTGTTGCCATAGGTTTTTATAGTGTCAGGTTGGGCTGATGTGTCAACAGATGTGGTGTCTGGAGTAAGCGGGTGAACAAGTGGAATTTCTGGTTTTATGAAAGTGCTATCCAGGGTTGCAATACGTTCTTCTCTTTGCTGATTATCGCAAGCAAATAAGAACAGGACAGGAACGAGCAGGAGCTTTTTCATAGTGTGGGAAATTTTGTTCAAAAATACAATGAACTATAAGAAGCAGACCAAAGCTATAGGATATGGAAGGATTTTTATCCTAAATAAATAGAAAGAAGTAACTTAAAGCTCAAATCATTGCATTATGCTACGGGGAACGGAAAAATGGGTAACGTATTTCGTCTTAGCGATCATCTTTATTTTCGGAATTGTATTCCTTGCTAAACAAATAGGTGTTACAACAGATCTTAAACAAACTCTGGCGCAGGCCAAAGCCGCAGGTATAGGCTCCGGCGACCTCAAAAAGATCACGCATTTGCACAATGCTTCCGCCAAGGTTTTCTTCCTTAGTTTTTTTTCGCTGTGCTTCCTGCTGCTCGGCATCATCATCATCATGAGGGGCATCCAGCGTGCTTACGATATTTCGGAGGTGCAGGAAAAAGTCCGTCATCATCTCAAGTCAACTACGCCTGGGGTGGTGTTGGTAGTGCTGGGGTGTTTCTTACTCGCTTTTTGCACTTACAGAGTTTCGTATATTGAAACTATATACTCCGCGCGGTTGGTGGACTACAACAATTATAAAATAGCATTGCAAGGTGGCGGGGATAAAAAAGCTGATGGATTGATGCCAAGTGTGGACACCGTAGCATTTAATAAACTTAAGACAAAAGCAAAAGAGCTATTTGCTGATGTGCCTGACCTGCCCAAAAAAGTAGCCGACAAATTTGATAAAAAGTCGAAAGAGCAACCTATTGTGGCAACAAGTAAATCTAAAAATGAACCGAAGCAAGACAAAAAAGATAAGAACAACAGGCAACATAAACCGGCGGCTGTTAAGGTAAAAAAAGCTACTCCCTCAATCGCATCAAGCACCACTAAAAAGCCAGACGCAAAGAAAACTGCGAAAGTTGTTGAGACAAAATACGACCATGTAAAAAAGAAGGAAGAAGAAAAGCCGCAAAGCAAGTCTTCTGTTTCAGAACAAAAAACGAAACAAGAAACCCCTTCTAATTATGCAGGAAAAATAATGGCAAGCGATGTTGCCTGGGCAGAACAGTTTCAGCGGAATGTTACTATTTATGGATACGTTCCTACCAGTGCTGAAGAGGCAAGATATAATCGTATTCGCAGCATTTACGAAAAGGATAATGGCGGCGCAATTAATACAGAGCTTAACTGGGCGTATTCATTTTTGCAAAAAACAAAACGTGGTTATGAACCAAAGCCTGGTGAAATGAGACGTTTTGAAGAGATAGTGCATCGCAACATAAAAAGTAGCTCCGCAGCATCAGAACGGCATGTAAAGTTTTAGTGGGAGGAATCAGCTTTCCGCAATTATCCAATTTCAATTAAGAGGCCTTTTTGTGCGCAAGGCTTGCCTTCAATTGTTCCATAAGATCCACCGTTTTCGTTTTTGCCGCTTTGGGTTTCGGCGCTGCAATCTTCTTACCTTTCGCCTTCGCTTCTATTAATTTCAGCAATGCCTGATCGTATGTGTCTTTGTATTTGGCAATGTCAAATTTTTTTGGTGTAAGCTGGTCAATCAATGCTTCTGCCATTTTCAACTCTGCCGGTTTTATATCCACTTTTGAAGAAGGCAAGTTGAGTTCCTTTGTATCTCTTATCTCTTCCGCAAATCTTAGTTTCATCAGCACCAGCATATTGTCTTGCGGACGAACAATGCAAAGATTCTCGCGGCTACGCATCACAAATCTGCCCACTGCTACTTTCCCCGTGTCTTTCAGTGCTTCGCGCAGCAGAGCATAGGCGCGCTCTCCTCCTTTTGCAGGCTCTATGTAGTAGGGTGTGTCGTAAAATGCCGGATCAATCATTGCCGCTTCTGTAAATTCTTCAATGGCAATTGTTTTGCTTTTTTCCGGGCTTGCTTTTTCAAAATCTTCATCGGTAAGTATCACGTAATCGTCTTCGTATTTATAGCCCTTTACAATATCGCCCCAGGCCACCTCTTTACCGGAGTCGGCATTCATACGATTGTATTTAATCTTTGCGTGGTCTTTTTTATCCAGCATATCAAGATCAAGTTTAGCGCTTTCGGTGGCGCTGTATAATTTCATGGGGATATTTACTAACCCAAAACCTATTGCTCCCGACCAGATTGAACGCATAGCACATCTTTTTCTTAAGGGTTTAAAAAAATGTGCCGTGATGTGGTGCGTTATTTGGTTTGCCGTCTGTACAGTATCAGGGCTATTGCTCCAAAGATGATGTTGGGAATCCATACGCCCAGCATAGGGTTTAACCCTGCGCGTGTAGAAAATGTAGATGTAAACTGAATAGCCATAATGTAGGAAGCGCTGATCATAATGCCGAGCGCCAGATGCAACCCGCTGCCTCCTCTCACTGTTTTGCTCGCAATGGTTACACCTATTATAGTAAGAATCACCCCGGCAAATGGCTGTGCAGTGCGACGGTGTTTTTCTACATAGTATTGGTTTAGGTTTTCGCGTCCGCGCAGTTTTTCGCGCGCTATTATTTTATTGAGATGAGGGGTGGTCATTGCCGTCATTATATCATTGTCGTTAGAAAGATCGGCAGGGGTGAACGACTGATATTTCTTCTTCATTTCGGTGGCAAATTGTAGCTCTTCCTGTAGTCCGTTGTTTTTTCTGATGGTTATGTTATACAGCGTCCATTCCTTTCTTACGCTATCGTAGGTTACACGCTCTGCCATTAGTTTTTCTTTCAGCTCTGTACCTACTATTTTCTCTTCTGTAAACCGGTAGCCTGTACGCGTGGCATAATCGTAGCTCTGCATATAAACATACAATTCGGGACTTAACCTTAAATGCACATTTCTGTCGGCAGAAAAAGGATTTTCGTGTACATAACGATCTTCGAAAGCAATACGTTTTTTATTGGCCTCAGGTATCAGCAGATGATTGGCAATAAAACATACTCCGCAAAGAATGGCTGCACCCACCCAGTAAGCACGCAAAAACCGGGGATAAGAAATGCCTGCCGCAAGAATGGCTATGATCTCCGATTTGTAAGCAAGCTTTGAAGTAAAAAAGATAGTAGCTATAAAAATGAACAGGGGAAACAGAAAGGCAACCATGTAGGGAATAAAGTTGGAATAGTACCCCAGAATAGCAGACCCCGGCGCTTGTCGTTTTACGAAATCATCTACCTTTTCCGAATAGTCTATTACCCCTGTTATTACAGCAAGGATCATGATGGCGTAGAAGAAGGTGCCCAGAAACTTTTTGAGTAAGTACCAGTCGAGTTTTTTCATACGCGTTGCCAGACCATCATAGTTCGATGTCTGTTTTTTTAGGGCGCTCTGCCAGGTTTTGTGTTGATGCCGGGGTGAAGTTAAAACGCAGGAAAGAAAAACCCTGCAATAAAAAGTCTTAAAATTATTTTATCCGACACAAAGCGGCGCGTCAACCGATTGATTATGCTACACCAATCTCTTCCTTATACAAACAAGAGCGTGACGCTACAAGGCAAGTTTGTAAAGCATTAGACTTAACTTTAAGTAGCAATGAAAAAGCTATTGCTCATATTACTGCTGTGCATGGGGATGTTTTCATCCCATGCACAGCAGTTTTTTTATAAGCGAGACGCTTTACATTCTTTTGCGTCAGTCATTACATCTGTTGTTCCATTCAACAGTAAATATTTCAGTACGGGTGTCTGCTTCGATAGTATAAATTACATTGGAAATGGTCAGGCATATTTTATAGGAGGAATAAAGTTTGCAGTATTTGATGAATCTGGAAATAAGCTTAGAGATACAGTATATCAAAAGCCATACAGAGGAATTGCCGCATGGAGTAATAATCTCCATCTAATGCAAGACAAAACCTTTCTTCTTGCTACAGAAATTGGCGATACAAACAACGTATTAAAGACTTTGCTTGTAAAAATTGACACTACTGGTGAAGTGTTCTGGGAAAAGGAAATTGATAAACCATTTTGCACTGCAAATAATGACTATTGGATTAAGGTTGTGGATTTCAGGGTGGTAGAGGGTGGCAATTTTCTCATGCTGTCAAGGATCTCGTGCAAGCCTTCGCCAAATGCGGCCACACAGGTTGATCTGTTGCTGAGCAAATTTGATTCAGCTCTCAACATTTTATGGCATAAACAATACGGCTCAAATAGTCTGGATGAGGGAGGTTGGAAAATATATCCTGAAGTAAATGGTTATCTCATTGCAGCCGGCCGTCATAACTTAAGGCATGTCTCAAAAAACTTTTCTTTTCGCGCTCTTTTAATGAAAATAGATACAAATGGTGTAGAGCAATGGACATGGTTAAGCGATCCATCGAAGAAAACATTTGAGGCAAAAGATGTGATTCGCACCAAAGATGGCGGCTATGTCTATTGCGGGCAGGGTGATGGGAACGAGTATCTGAGCGCCAACGGACAGCAAGGTTACATGGAATTTAAAGGCTGGGTAGAGAAACTAGATAGCAACCGGAATGTGGTATGGAGCATGACCACCAATAATGTTTATTCCAACTGGGAGTCGAATGAACAGAGAGTGCTAAAAGAGCTTAAAAATGGAGATATAGTAGTTGCTGGTTCGCTATGGGATCAGTATAGCTCTGCCGATACGGAATTGCATCATTTTGGTGCCATTACCAGGATAGACCCTCTAGGAAATATCATATGGCAGCGGAAATACCGGATGCCCAATGATACGCTTACCTACCTGATCTATGACATGAAGCTTACAGACGATGGCGGCTTTGTGTTTTGCGGAGAAGCAACCGACAAATACTATCCGTATAATGCTCCCTCTCAACGCGGCTGGATTGTAAAAGTAGATAGCAATGGCTGCCTCGGTCCTGGTGATCCGCAGTGCTGGCCAGTATCAGTTCCTACACAGAGCATAAAAACTTCCGTTGTTGTATATCCTAACCCTGTAAAAGACTACTGGTATATCCGCAATACTGAAGAAAACCAACTCAGCATTACGATTACCGATTTGGCAGGGCGCGTCTTATCTTCCTTCCAGTCGTCTAATGCAACCGTAAGATGGGATATGAGCAACTATGCCCCAGGCATTTATCTATATCGCGTTGCAGATGGCAAAGGCGCAGTGCTACAAGGCAAATTTGTAAAGCAATAAACCTAAAGAAAGAACTATTGGCCGGGAGGCTCGTAAAAGATAGTGTTTATAATTTTTAGCGCTTTCGGGCGCTTTTTTATTTCTGTTAAAAATCTGGCAAACAATTTGCCTTTAACGTTTCATCACTTTTTAAAAAAGAGAGCATATGAGAATGAAGGTTTTATTGACAACCGCAATGGTGGTGATTTTATCGCTGGGCGCTACCAGCCAGGCAGATGCGCAGCGATGTGGGCCGCGTGGTGGTGGGTTTTACAGAGGTGGAGGATTTTATGGTGGTCCGCGTGTAGTGGTGGCTGTTCGCCCTCCTGTTTACTATGCACCTCCCAGAGTGTATGGGCGTGCTTACCCACGCTACCGCGGTGGGGCAGTGTGTGGCAGAGGGCATAGGGGTTGCAACGACAGGGGTTGCTTTAACGATGGTTACAGAAAAGGAAGACGCTACGACCGCTACGACAGAGATGGGTACAGAGACCGTGATTACAGAGGATACGACAGAGGATATGATCGCTACGACGACCGCTATTAGTGAATGAAAATGGTGAAAAGAAAAAAGTCCGGGAGGTAGCTTTCCCGGACTTTTCATTAATTACTTTTTATCTACCGCTTTTACTATCTCCTCGCTCATCGGCTTCACCTTAGAAGGAAACATAGCTACCAGCTTTCCTTTTTCATCTATCAGGTATTTCTGAAAATTCCATTTAACGGAGGTGTTTTTAAAATCATTGTACTGTGCCTCCGTAAGCCAGCGATATATAGGCGCCATATCATTGCCCTTCACCACCAGCTTTGCCCCCATCGGAAAAGTTACACCATAGTTTTTCTTACAAAAAGCTGCAATTTCCTTATTACTTCCCGGCTCTTGTTTACCAAAGTCGTTGGAAGGAAAGCCTACAATCACCAGTTTGCCTTCATATTTTTTATAAAGCGCCTCCAATTCTTCGTATTGCGGGGTGTAGCCACATTCCGAAGCGGTATTGACAATGAGTATTTTCTTTCCTTTAAACTTAGAGAAATCTATGGTTTCACCCGAAAGACCCGGTACTTTAAAATCATAGATAGTAGCAGGAATATCCTGATCTCCATTATCAGGAGCGCCAAAGAGAAAATTTAAAAAGAAGAACATGCTTAGTAACATAGATTGCTGTTTAGTGTAAAAACAAAAATAATTCGGAAATGTTCACGACACACTTAGCGATAAATATATTGCCTCCTGTTTTTGCGCTTTATCCATTTGTTGGTTGTGGTGCATATTGGTTATAGGGAGTCATGTCAAAGCTATTTACTTCATCCATAGTTAAGCCCAATGCTCGTGCTA
>CALMWT010000010.1 GCA_937870855.1 uncultured Taibaiella sp. | reverse complement strand
GAACCAAACATGAGAAAATGTACCCGAACTGTGAACCCGCGAAAGCCGAGAAGAAAATGTTTGCCCCAACTTTTAAATGCGATAATTTTTTTGCCCTGTATTATAGCGATGTCAAACGTCTTTACATTGCCCGATACTTCCGTCACTTTCTTGCCTTCGAAAGGTTGCACCGCCTCTTTGAGAATCACTATGGAAGGACCTTCCGGCATACACGATTTTTCTTTATTCCTAAAAACTTTGCGCCAGCAGTAATCCGTAATTGCTATCATCTCACTCACCGATTATTTTATTTGGTTTACCGATTGTGTTGTTTGCTTTGCCGAAATGCCATGCTTAGCTACTGACATTCATATTAGCTTTGGGCTATATTCTGAAATATGAAGTCATTTTTTACCTTTTTGCTTTCGGTTTTTCATCTAACTGCGTTGGCACAAAGCAACATTAGCGGACGCATAGTTGATGACAAGGGAAAGCCCGTGATGGGTGCCAGTGTTTATCTTGATAATACCCTTGATGGAAGCTCAACGGATAGCTTTGGTGTTTTTAAATTCACAACAACTGAAAATGGTACGCAAACATTAGTTGCCACTGCTGTAGGATATTCAAATGCAGGAACTACTCTGAAGATCGCAGGCGATATTTCAGACATCAACCTTACGCTAAAAAATACTGCGAAAACATTGGAAGAAGTTACGATTACGGCTGGTGCATTTGAAGCAAGTAATGATAAAGACAAAACAGTTTTGAAACCTCTCGATATTGTGACAACTGCAGGCGCTCAGGCGGATGTAGTTCGCGCATTGGAAACACTGCCGGGTACGCAAAAACAAGGGACACAAAATGGTTTGTTTGTTCGTGGTGGAGATGCGAGCGAAGCTGGTTTTATAATTGATGGAATGGTGGTGCAAAATGCTTTTTTCAGCGGACCGCCCGGCGTGGCCACGAGAAGTCGTTTTGGTGCGTTTCAGTTTAAGGGGGTTTCCTTTAGCAGTGGCGGATATAGTGCGCGTTATGGACAGGCACTTTCTTCTGTCTTGGAATTAAGTTCGCTCGATCTCCCTGAAAGAAGCACGATAAACCTGGGTGCAAATATGGCTGGGGTGTACGCAAGCGGTAGTAAGCTTTGGAAAAAAAGTGGAGGCGATGTCACAGCATTTTACAATAATCTTTCTCCTTTCTATGGAATAGTGAAAACAAACTTTGACTTTTTCGACGTGCCGGAAGGATATGGTGGCTCTGCGCGTTACGCTTTTCAACCCAATAAAAATAGATTGGTAAAAGCCACAGTAAGTGTGAACCATTTTAGTAGTGGAATAGCTGTCCCCAATCCTGGTGTGCCGGAGCAAACAATACGCTACACTTTGAAAAACGACAACTACAACGCACAGGTTTCCTACAAGCAAACGCTGAAGGACAAATGGATTATTTACGCGGCAGGAGCTTTCAGTTATAATAAAGACAAGAGCAATTTTGATACAATTGGTGGCGGCTTGATTGAGCAACGTTCGCAGGGACGACTGGAGGCAAAATATATTGTCAACACAAGATTGAACATACTTGCCGGTTCTGATTTGCAGCATTTCAAAGTTGAAAACAATTTTGCAGGATTTAGTAGATCTATTGACGAACGCATTGTGTCCGGTTATGCAGAAGCAGAATGGATTCCTGTTTATTGGTTGGCTTTTAAACCAGGATTGCGCTATGAACACAGTTTGCTTTTGAATAAAGACAACGTGGCTCCGCGATTATCACTTGCAGTAAAAGCGGGAAGAAATGCTCAAGTGTCGCTCGCAACAGGTATTTTTTACCAACTTCCTGATTATCTCTATCTCTATACAAACAAACCGTTCAATCAACAATTCGATTTTCAGAAAGCTATCCATTACATCGTCAATTATCAGTTTCAGAAAAATGATCGCACTTTACGCTTAGAGGTTTATTACAAAAGCTACGAGCACTTATTGCGTGAATATTGGACTTCCGACACAGCCGATTACGATCCTAATTCTTTTCGTTCATTGGAGCAAAATCTCGTCACTGGTAAGTTTGGTATCAACAACAGTGGATATGGTTATGCAACCGGTGCAGAGCTTTTTTGGCGCGACAGAAAAACGATAAAGAATACAGATTATTGGGTTTCCTACAGCTATATTGACACCAGAAGATTGTACAAAAATTATCTCGCAGAAGCTACTCCTGAATTTATTGCTACACATAATCTGAATGTGGTGGGAAAATATTGGATCGAAAGAATACAAACACAGATCAATGCGACATATAGTTATGCAAGCGGCAGACCATTTTTCAACCCTTCTAATCCTACGTTTTTAGGCGACCTCGCACCGGAATACCAAAGCTTGTCTTTTACGGTAAATTATCTTCGTTCCATCGGAAAATGGTTCACTGTTATCTACGCCGGAATTGACAATGTTACCAATCATAAAAATGTTTTCGGTTATCGCTATAGTGCCGACGGAAAGCAAAGATTTCCGGTGGTGCCTGCATTGTATCGTTCTTATTTCGTGGGCATCAACATGTCGCTTAGTGAGTTCAACAAAGACGAATTGTAAACAACTACAAACAATAAAAATGAAAAAACTGATTTTATTAATTGCGGTAAGCGCTGTCGCTTTTGTAAATGCAAACGCACAAGATTTTAAGCAAGCATTGCAAAAAACATGGAACACTTTTGACACAACAAAAGAGAACAGTGCAAGAGTAGAAATGAGCAATAAGCTGGGATTAATTTCTAAAAAATGGCCGGACGAATGGGCTGCACATTTTTATAACGCTCTGAGCAAAGCCATACTTTCCTACAATGAAACTAATGAAGCAAAGCGCGATGCTTACCTTGATGAAGCCGAGAGGGAAAGAGAAGAAACCGTGAGTTTGTTAAAGAAAGAAAATGATGAAACTTATGTGCTTGCTGCAATGATAGCGAATGCTCGCCTGGCAGTAAAACCACAATCACGGTGGCAGAAGTACGGGAAGATATTTGATGAAAATATTGCGAAGGCAAAAGAACTCAACCCTAATAATCCGCGCATTTATTATTTGCAGGGAACAAGCAAGCGATTTACACCAAAGATGTTTGGCGGCGGTAAAAAAGCATCGCTTCCTTACTTTGAGAAAGCTGAAAGTTTGTTTGCAAAAGAGAACAGTGAAGATGTAACAACTATCTCGTGGGGAAAGCGAATAAATGAAACATTTCTGAAGGATGCCCGTGGAGAAGAAACTGATGGCGAGTAGCTGAAGCATGATTCATGTTTTTCCATCTTGAAAAATCCTGTTAATCGGACACTGGTGGTATGGTGTTTTCTTTTTGTTCTGAAAAGATGAAGGTTATGTGGATGAAGAATTATTTGATACTGTTTTTGGTGACGACTATAGCGGCAATAGTGTGTGTATTATCTTATTAAGATAAAGCAGCAAGACTAAAAAGTCCCGCTGCCTGGATATAAATCCACCCTCTAACGTTTTTTATAATCAAAGAAAGAATTGCAAAGGATGGCTTGTCCTTAGTAGATGGATGACTCCGTAAAAGTAGTTTGCTTTACAACCACCGGGAATACACAAAACGGTGTATTTTCTCCTCCGTGCTGGTACGGATGCGGCTAAATAATTTTCTTTTCAAGCGCATATTTTAGCAAGCCGACTATGGTCTTATTGCCTGTTTTTCTAAGCATGTTTTTACGGTGTGTTTCCACGGTTCGTTCGCTTATAAAAAGAGTTTTGCCAATCTGCGCATTATTATACTCCTTTGAAATTAGTTTGAGGATTTCAATCTCACGGTCCGTTAGCTTAGGTTCTTCAGGACTATCATTTTTCTTTTGCTGTTGGATAGCAAAGGCGGTGATTTTTTCTGATACTTCGGGAGAGAAATATAGTTTTCCCTGCGACACAGTTTTAATCGCTTCCAGCAATTCTTTGTCGGTAATGTTTTTTAGTAAATACCCTGAAGCGCCTGCTTCAATAAGCTCCATTATATGCGTCGCATCGTCGTACATGGAAAGTACCAAAATTCCTATAGAAGGGAAATGAGCCTTAATATTTTTTGTGAGTTCATGCCCGTCCATTTCCGGCATGTTTATGTCCACAAGTGCTACGTGAGGCTGCAACTCCGGGAGCGCATCAAACAATTTCTTACCATTATCGAATAAGCCTGAAATTTCTATTTCCTTTTGTTTCTGGAGCAAGGCTTTGAGTCCGTCCAGAAGGATATGATGATCGTCGGCTGCAACAATTCTGATCTTATCCATTAAGCACTAAGTTAGAGGTGGCACTACTGAAGATACAGGAGCGCAATCGAAAAATACAACAATTAAAGTATTGTAAACAGTAGAGTGTCGCTTATTGTTTGGCAACAGACAAAATCATCCCCTCAAGAAACCAATGAACATTTTTCATGTTGGTGATATTATCTGCCAGCAACATGAAATTTTTCCCTACTTGCTTTAACCGTGCATTGTTCGTTTGCGTTTGTATGTATTGCATGATGTGGTTAAATGTTTCCGATTCGAAGTAGGGTGATTCAGGATTACTGATAAAATACAACCGGAGCTGTGTGTTCTTCAAAATAAGTTTTTCGAAGCCCAATTCTTTAGCAATCCACCGGCAGCGAATGGTTGTAAATAATTCTTCCACCTGAGACGGAATCGGGCCAAAACGATCTTTCAATTCATCGGCAAACATTTGTAATTCCTCTTCATTTGCTACGTCGTCAAGTTGCGTATAAAGCGAAAGGCGCTCAGTTATATTTTCAACATAGTTATCAGGAATTAAAATTTCGAGATCGGTATCTATAGTGCAGTCGCTCACAAAATCTTTTTTGCGTTCGTATTCTTCTTTAAAGACCTCTTTGAAATCTGTGGTTTTCAATTCCCGAATAGCCTCGTCCAGAATTTTTTGGTACATCTCAAAACCAATTTCTGCAATAAAGCCGCTTTGCTCACCACCCAAAAGATTTCCCGCACCGCGAATGTCAAGGTCGCGCATTGCAATCTGAAATCCACTTCCCAATTCATTGAATTGTTCCAGCGTTTGCAATCTTTTTCTGCTGTCGTTGGGCAATGTGCTGATAGGAGGCGCAACGAGATAGCAAAATGCTTTCTTATTACTTCTTCCTACTCGTCCGCGTAACTGGTGCAGATCGCTCAATCCAAAATGATGCGCATGGTTGATGATGATGGTATTCGCATTAGGAATGTCCACGCCGCTTTCTACTATGTTGGTACAGCAAAGCACATCATACTTCTGCTCTATAAAATTGAAAAGGGCTTCTTCAAGTTTATGTCCTTCCATTTGCCCGTGTGCCATTCCAATTTCCACATCGGGACAAAGATTGCGCAGCAGCGTTACCATATCGGGCAAACTTTGCACGCGGTTGTGAACAAAATAAACCTGCCCGTTCCTTTCTACTTCATAATAAATAGCCTCGCGGATTACATTTTCATCAAAGGGCAAAACCTCGGTATGAACCGGCTGGCGATTGGGCGGTGGCGTATTCATAATACTGAGGTCGCGCGCATTCATTAATGAAAACTGAAGTGTTCGCGGAATAGGCGTGGCAGTAAGCGTTAGCGTATCCACATTTGCTCTTATCTCGCGTAGCTTTTCTTTTGAAGAAACCCCAAATTTTTGCTCTTCATCAATTATCAGCAATCCCAGGTCTTTGAACTTTACATCTTTTCCAAGAATAGCGTGTGTACCAATGAGAATGTCAATTTTTCCCTCTTCTAACTTTTTAAAAGTTTCCTTTTTTTCTTTGGCAGATTTGAACCGGTTGATGTAGTCAACTGTACATGGAAAATCGCGGAGGCGTTCTTTGAAAGTTTGATAATGCTGAAACGCAAGAATGGTGGTGGGTACAAGCACCGCAACTTGTTTGCTGTCGCCCACAGCTTTAAACGCTGCACGAATTGCCACCTCAGTTTTTCCAAAGCCTACATCACCGCACACCAGTCGGTCCATTGGCGATGGCAGCTCCATATCGCGTTTTACATCAGCAGTTGATTTGCTTTGATCGGGAGTGTCTTCATAAAAGAAAGAAGCTTCCAATTCGGTTTGTAAATAGCTATCTGGTGCAAACGAAAAACCTTGTGAAGCCTTTCTTTTCGCGTACAATTTTATCAAATCAGCAGCTATGTCTTTTACCTGCTTTTTGGTTTTGTTTTTAAGTTTTTCCCAAGCGTCACTTCCTAGTTTGTTTACCCTCGGTGGCGAACCTTCCTTGCCGGTGTATTTGCTGATTTTGTGGAGCGAATTTATGTTTACATACAGCACATCGTTGTCGCGATAAATAATGCGAATCGCTTCCTGCATGTTGCCATTCACTTCTATTTTTTGCAAGCCACTGTATTGCCCAACACCATGATCAATATGAGTTACATAGTCGCCAGGTTGCAATTCTTGCAGTGCTCGAATGGTTAACGCCTTACCACGGCTGTATGCCTGCTTTACTTTGTATTTATGATAGCGTTGAAAAATCTGATGATCGGTGTAGCAAACGATGTTCTTTTCGAGATCTATAAAACCTTTGGAAATGGAGGTAGGGATTGGCGTAAATTCAATTGCTGCATTCAGGTCTTCAAAAACGCTTCTCAATCGTTCAAGCTGCTTGGTGTTTTCTGCAAAGATGAACGCGGTGCACTTTTCTCCGCATCGCTTTTTAAGGTCGTCAATCAGCATGTTGAACTGCCTGTTGAAAACAGGTTGTTCTTCGGTAGCAAACTTGATTGTCTGCCACGACCCCTTACCTCTCCCTTCCCCAGAAATGGGAAGGGACGTGTTATGTATATTTCTCGCGCCCAGTACTCCCTCTCCTTCGGAGTGGGCTGGGGAGAGGCTTATCAGATGTCTTTGCTTTATTTGTTCCAGCCAGTTTTCGGTGGTCTCAAAATCATCGCGTGTTAGTTCTTTCAGCCAATCTTCATCATGATCTACGGTAATAGTTCTCACACCCAATTTTTCGGAAAGGTCATTTTCAAACTTGCCTAACCTTCCCAATGTAAAGTCGAAATCTTTTGCCCAGATAACTGTGTTATGCGGAAGGTAATCGAGTAGCGAAATTTTTTCGCTGGTGTCGAATTTTGTTTCAATATTCGGAAGAATGGAAACTTGTAAAAGCTTTCTTTCTGACAACTGTGTTTCAGGATTGAACATGCGAATGCTATCCACCTCGTTGCCAAATAACTCTATGCGATAGGGATGTTCGTTTCCAAAAGAATAAATATCGAGGATGCCGCCGCGCATTGCAAACTGACCGGGCTCATAAACAAAGTCTTCGCGTTTAAAACCCAGGTTTACAAACTGCTCCATCAACTGATCAACATTTAAAGATTCGCCTACTTTAATGCCTATTATATTTCCGGAAAGCGTCTTGGGATTCACAACTCTTTCGAACAAAGCTTCGGGATAAGTCACCAACACTTTTTTGTGTACGCGGGTGCTGGAGAATTTTGTCAAAGCTTCGGTTCGCAGCATCACATGGCTACTGTTCAACTCACTGAATGCGCCCGTTTTTTTAAAGCTGTCTGGGAAAAAGAAAATATCGAGTGCGTTGGTAAGATGTTCAAGGTCGTTGTGAAAGTACGCGGCTTCTTCTTTATCGTTTAGAATAAAAACATGATTGGCATCGCTGATTTGCCACACAGCGCTTGCCACAAAATTGACCGAAGAACCTCGCAGATTATCAAGATGAATTCGGACTTTGGTATCAGGCAATGAAATGCTGGCCGCTATTTGTTTTAAGCGGATGTCATTTTCATACATTCCCAGCAATACCTGCAAATTCACAAGGCTGCAAATTTATAGGAATGAATGTTAAAACCTTGCCCGAATATTGAAATGGGTGTTGAGTATATTTATGAAAAATAAGACCGTATGAAAAAGCTGTGTGCAATGTTTGTTGTTCTTGTCATTTTGTCTTCTTGTGAAAACACCTGGGACAGTGATGCGAGAGATTTATTTCACTCGGGCTGTATGGAAAGTGCAAAGGAAAGTAACATGGAAGAAGTCGCAGCAAAGTCTATGTGCGATTGCAGGCTGGAAAGGGTGATGAAAAAGTATCCCAACTTTGCGGATGCTATGCGAAATGTGGACAAACTGATGGACGATCCTGAACTGAAAGCATGCAGGTGAGAAATGTTGGTTAACTCTTAGCCATCCTTCGTAACAATACACTCGCCCTGTAGCGATCTTCATGATAGTTATCGTAAAGATCATCAAGAATGGAAAGAGCCTTTTGCGCTCCAATTTCATTGCACCAAGCCAACAACCCTTTCGGATAATTCACTCCTTTAGTCATTGCAAGATCGAGATCTTCCGCGCTCGCTATTTTCAGATGTAAAGCTTCTACTGCTTCGTTGATGAGCATGGCAAGTATGCGTTCAAAAATTTGTGTGCCCAATTGATCATCTTTTGTTGGCTCCGGTATCGTCACTCCTTCTGCATAGTTGTAAAATCCTTTGCCGCTTTTTCTTCCCAACCAACCGGCTTCGAGTAAACGTTTTTGTGAGAAAGATGGTTTGTATCGGGGATCGTAGAAGAAGGATTGAAACACAGTTTCTGTTACCACATAATTTACATCGTGACCAATGTAGTCCATCAAAATGAAGGGGCCCATTTTGAACTTGCCGATCTCTGTCATCGCCCAATCAATAGTTGCCATATCTGCAATGCCTTCTTCATAAATCCGCAATGCTTCACCATAAAACGGACGCGCCACGCGATTCACAATAAAGCCAGGCGTGTCTTTTGCAATCACGGGAACTTTCCCCCAGTTAATCATCAGTTGTTTTGCTTCGTCTATCAACTTGGGTTTTGTTTGCACTGCAGGTATGATTTCCACAAGCGCCATCAAAGGAGCAGGATTAAAGAAATGAAGCCCTAAAACTCTTTCTGCATTTTGGCAGGAAGCTGCAATCGAAGTAACAGAAAGTGACGACGTATTTGTAGCAAGAATGCAATCTTCGGAAACAGTTTTTTCAACCGATGCAAACACTGTTTTTTTTATTTCAAGCTTTTCTACAATCGCTTCAATAATCAATTTGCAATCGGTGAAAGCTGTAAGTTCATTTGCAAATTCAACCTTAGAAAGCAACTCTGAAGAATTCGTAATCTTCCCCTTGGCTTGCAGTTTCTCCAAGGTGTTTTGAAGATTTTCCTTTGCTTTTTCGAGCGCCGAAATATTATTGTCATACAGTACTACATTATGTCCTGCCATAGCAGCTACCTGTGCAATACCAGAACCCATTGCACCCGAACCAATTACACCGACTTTTATTTTTTTGTTCATGTTTAATAGTTTAACCGTAGAGGTGCAGGGTCAAAAATTATTTAATGATTTAACCGCAGAGGCGCGAAGACGCAGAGTCAAAGAGTGTTTAATAGTTTTAACCGCAGAGGCGGGAGACACAGAGTTAAAAATTGTTTACAAATCTTCTAAAGCCATCTTTCAACTTCGGAACATTGAAATTTACAAGGAAGCCTAACCTTTTATTCGAGAGTTTTAAATAGGAAATCATTTGAGCATCGAAAACAGGGTGCATATTTTCAACAGCTTTTAATTCAATTACTATTTCGCCTTCTACAAGAATATCTATCTCATAAAACTTACCAGTGGGTAACCCTTTATAGAAGAGCTCAAGACATACCCTGTTTATTGCACCAATATTGCGTAGCTCGAATTCCTTTAGTAAAGCGTATTCATATACTGATTCCAACAAGCCAGGCCCTATTTCCTTATGCACTGCAATACAGGCATCAAGAATTTTTCCGCTTAGTATATTGAGATTTTCCCGTGTCATTTCTTTGCGCCTCTGCGTCTCCGCGGTTAAATTTCTATCATTTCTTTGCGCCTTTCCGTCTCTGCGGTTAAATGCTTTT
This sequence comes from uncultured Taibaiella sp., assembly GCA_937870855.1. Classification (GTDB taxonomy): domain Bacteria; phylum Bacteroidota; class Bacteroidia; order Chitinophagales; family Chitinophagaceae; genus JAFIGV01. The sequence goes on along the minus strand of CALMWT010000010.1, from coordinate 44,141 downwards.
TTTCAGTTTCAATAAACTAAAGTCGGTTTCTTCCGCAACTATTTTATTGCTTAGTCGGCCTAATCCATCAATTTCCATTTCCACTACGTCGCCGGGTTGCAACCATTGCGCTTTATAAGAAGGGTCATTGAGCAAGCCTGTCCCATTCAATTCAAGGAAACAACCGGTTCCTACTGTGCCACTGCCAATCACATCGCCCGGAAGAATATCAACGCCATAAGCACAACGCTCAATGATCTCTGCAAACGTCCAATCCATATCGCCTGTGTTGCCCGAACTTACTTCAACTCCATTCACCCAGCATTTCATTTTCAGGTTGTAATTGTTGCCTACGTGTCCGGGTTTCGCAGGAATTTTATAGGCTTCAAGTTCGTCGGGTGTCACAAGCATGGGCCCGATCACAGTAGAAAAATCTTTTCCCTTTGCAGGGCCAAGATTCAACAACATTTCTTCCATTTGCAATGTGCGAGCACTCATGTCGTTCATTATCATGTAGCCACCAATATATTGGTCTGCATCTTCTGCTTTTATATTTCTTCCTTTTTTACAAATCACAATTGCAGCCTCAAGTTCAAAGTCCAACTTTTGAAAATGATCAGGCATACAGGGAATTTCACCAGGGCCTTGTATCGCGTTGTGGTTTGTGAAGTAAAAAATAGGATACTGATCAAACTCCGCAATCATATCTACCTTTCGGTTGCGCCGTGCAGCAGCTACGTGTTGACGAAAAGCATAGCCATCGCGACATGAGGTAGGGCGCGGCACAGGTGCAAGAATTTTTTCAGTATCGAGCGTTCCATAAGGAACAACAGAATTTTTTCCGGTTTTTATATCCGCTTCCGTTTGTTTTGCAAGATCAATAAAGGTCTCCCAGTTATTGAGCAATTCAGCCATAGTGCCAGGCAACTCTGGATTAGCAACATTAGTATCGTAAAGGTTATTATTGATGCAAAAAGCAAGCTGCTCTTTACCACTGTTTAAATAAGTTACCAATTTCATTGCCGGTGTTTTTTTTGAGGCGGTAAAATTATCAATTCTGATGATAGCCTTTAAAATTTTACATTGCGGACAAATCATTTCCTATGGTCTCCTACGAACAACTGTTTGAAAACAACAAAGAATGGGTGTCTGCTAAAAGTGCGTCTGATCCGGAGTTTTTCGAAAAATTAGCGCGTGACCAATCTCCGGATTATTTGTACATCGGATGCTCCGACAGCAGAGTGCCCGCAAACGATATTACCGGTCTGGAACCGGGCGATCTTTTTGTGCATAGAAATATTGCCAACCTTGTGAACAGTACCGACCTCAATGTGATGTCTGTTATCAATTACGCGGTTACTCACCTGAACGTAAAGCATATTATTGTGTGCGGACACTACGAGTGTGGAGGAGTGAAAGCAGCAATGACCCCTAAGGATATGGGTTTGCTTAACCCCTGGTTGCGAAACATTCGCGACGTTTACCGGTTACACCACGACGAACTCGTTGCCATTTCTGATATACAACTTCGATACAACCGGCTTGTGGAATTAAACGTGCAGGAACAATGCGTAAACATCATAAAAACTGCGGCCGTGCAAAAATCCTTTATCAAAACGGGCTACCCAATAGTGCATGGCTGGGTGTTTGATTTGCACACGGGTTTACTAAAAGACCTGAATATAAATTTTGTAGAAATCCTGCACGATATTCAGGAGATATACGATCTCACATCATTGCCTTCAGAGTTTAGCGAAGATGGCACACACTAACATTGTCAATTTATAGAAAAAGCAAAGGCAGACTTAATGCCCGCCTCTGCAAATTTTCTGAATCGTTTTTCTTTAGAACGGGTCTGCGGTTACGATCAGTTTCAAGCTTTCTGTTTTGTTTTTGCTTTGTAAATTGATGTAATAATTTCCGGCAGCGAGTTGCAAATCGGTAATCGTGAATGTTTCCGCATTTGGTTCGTTGATGATTTGGCTTTGATAAATTTTTCCATCTACACCAATAATTTTCAGGGTCACTTCACCTTCGGAAAATATCGAAGAACTGATCGTTGCACGTTTACCATTGTTTGGATTCGGGTAAACCGATGCAAGTGAGTTAGGCTCCGCTGTAATTTTTACAAAACGGATAGGTGCCTGTGTCTTTTTTCCATTCAAATCAACTTCGGTAAGACGATAATAGACAATGCCGGTTCCAGGTTGTTTATCTACCAATTGATACACGCGTCGTTCGTTTGAACTATTTGTAACCGGCTGTTTTTCGCTTAGGTATTTCCAGTCTGTTGCGTCGTAACTGCGTTCGATAATGTAGCGTGCCACATCTTTCTCCTGCTCGGTGATCCACTCCAGCATTACTTGTTTGTCTTGTTGCAATTTCGCTTCGAAAGAAAGCAGTTTAATTGAAAGCGGCGCTGTGCCCCCGTTAAATTCATGAATATTGGTAATGCTCCATTTTCCTTGTGCATCGCGCGAGCGTATGTACAATTTGTGTGGTCCATTCAGCAGTACCGTCATATCTACATTGAAGGCGAGAGTGCTCACATTCGTATCGGGCGTGAACGTAAGCGGAAAAGCATTTCCAATTCCGGGATCTATATCTACAAAGTATTCGATACGCGAAATGTTTGTCCGGGTATTTGGATTGATGCTTAGCGCCTGCACTTTTGTAAATACTGTAGCGTTAGTTACACTCCATTTTCCCTGCGCATCTTTCGACCGAACGTACAGCGTGTGCATCCCATTTGTAAGCGAACTCACATTTGCTGTAAATGCGAAGGAACTAATATTGGAAGATGCTACTACGGGTACATCTGTTCCATTGCCAAAACCAGGATCAACATCGTAGAAATATTCGAGCTTCACAACATTGCTTGTAGTATTCGGGTTGCCGGAAACGGGTTGAACTTTAGCAAAGATCATATTGTTGGAAATGCTCCACTGCCCAAGACTATCGCGGGTTCTTACATACATAGTGTGCATACCGTTTGGCAATGTCGAAACATCTGCGTTGAAAGATAGGTTGCTGATGGTGGTTGCTGCTGTCAGTGGAATGTTTGTGCCGTTTCCATGGCCCGGATCGGAGTTAAAAAAGTATTCGGCTTTATTGATCTTACTGATTTGTGCAGGATTGCCTGATATACCCTGTATGCGGCTGAACTGCTGGCTAAAAGTTACACTCCATTTTCCTTGTGCATCTTTGGTGCGCACATATAATGTATGCAACCCACTAGACAGTGAACTTACACTGGTATTAAAGGAAAAGTTGTTGATAGTAGCGTTTGCAGTTACAGGTACATCCACGCCATTTCCAAAGCCCGGATCGTAGTCGTAGAAATATTCCATTTTCACAATGTTGCTGATGCTATTTGGGTTTGCAAATGGCATTTGAACTTTGGCGAAAGGCATACTATGTACCATGGTCCATTTTCCTTGTGCATCCTTGCTTCTCAGGTAAAGTGTATGCAAACCTTGAGATAGTGCGGTTACGTTTGCATTGAAGGTAAATCCTGAAATATTCGTGTTGGCCGAAACAGGAACATCTGTGCCATTTCCGAAACCAGGGTCGCTATCGAAGAAGTATTCAAGCTTTGTGATGTTGGTTATTGAGTTCGGGTTGCCAAACGGATTTTGCACTTTTGCAAACGGCATATTTGCTACTACGCTCCAGCCGTTTGCATCTTTAGTTCTGATGTACAATGTATGCAGACCTGTATTTATCGAGGCTACATTTACATTTATCAGCAGTGAGCTAATGTTCGTAGCAGATGAAAGAGTGATTGCAGTGCCGTTTCCAAATCCCGGATCAGTATCAATAAAATATTCCGCGTGCGAGATATTCGACAAAGAATGAGGATTACTAAACACAGGTTGAACCTTCGCCATGGTATGCGCAAAAGTTTGACTCCAGCGGCCATTGGCATCCTTAGTCCTGATATACATAGTATGTATTCCGTTACTCAGAGAGCTTACACTGGCATTGAAAGAAAGTGCAGAAATATTTGCCGCAGGTGTACTGATGGTTACTTGTGTGCCGCTTCCAAATCCCGGATCCGAGTCGAAGAAATACTCAGCCTGTACCACGTTTTGAGCAATTACGCCGGCTGCGCCAACAAATAAATAGCCCAACAGAAAAGCTGCTTTTAACACCTGTTTCATAAGATTGATTTTATGGTTGAGAAACAGGTTTCCGTTAGTTGTTGCTTCGGGTGCTGATTGTAACTGGTAAAGTAGTTCCGGTTGTAGTTGCAGGTGCCGTAATAGAATAAATAGTAGGAACAGGAGGAATACCACTCAGTTTGTAAGGATCGGGACCGCCGAATGCGCCTACGTCTACACTGTTAAAGCCTGCGCCTATGCCAGGGCCGGTGGGGCTTAAAATATATCTTGTTTCAGTTTGCGTAGCGCCAGAATAGTTTGTGAATAGTGAGGTAGTGGAAATGTTTTGCTGGTTGCTGTTTGCGTTTCCAAATTGTGTACTCGTTCCTACATTATTGAAGTACACACTATTGTTTGCAACAAATGTTCCTCCAATCATCACGTTGTTGTTGATTTGGAAGTTGTAAGTATTCAACGATCCGGCATCGAAAACATTGTTTTGTATGAAGCCCGACAAGCCACTTACTAACCCTACGCTCGCACTGTAAAAGATGTTGTTTTGGATACTAATGCCCGAAAAGGAAGCCCCACCTGTTGTTGAAACACTATTGTAAGTGATGCCATAGCCATAGAACAGATTTTGACGAATGTCGCAAGATGTCAGGGTTTGGTAGGCTGCAGTTGTTGGATGATAATTGCTGAGGGAAATGTAACCGTAATAGAAGTAATTCCTTTTAACGGAAATATTGTCTGTGTAAATGTAAACATAGGCGTAAGTAGAGAAGTTGAATCCCATAATTGTACTGCCTGCGCTACCCGGATAAAATGAAATAGAGCTGGCGATAACCGAAGATGTGGGATTTGCCTGCAAGCCTGTATTTACTGTGTTGAATGGTGTTGCACTAAAATATCCGTTACCGATAATAGTAAGTTGCTTGGAAATGGTAGTGCCTGTATAACCTACGGGCGATGGCTCCAGATAAATTGTATCGCCATTGTTGGCCGCCGTCACGGCAGCAGGCAAGTCACCGAAATTTGCGTTTACGCCCGTGATGTTGTTAACACGCCATAATGCAGCAGAACTTGTTAAAGAAAAAAGACAACATACACCGAGGATGAATAAAGACTTTTTCATAAAAATATTTTTTTGTAAAATTCCGCTCCTATTTCACGACTCGCTATACCGTAGTCGGGGTAAAAAAAATCAGTGCTATTGGGTATTTGTGCATGAAATTGCACAGCTTAATTTAAGCGCTATTTTTGAAAGCAAATCACAAGCATGGCTGAAAAAATTTCTACCGAAAAAGCGCCGAAACCAATGGGATTATATCCACACGCCCGTCGTGTTGGTAATCTATTATTCCTGTCTGGTATCGGCCCGCGAAATCCTGAAACAGATGAAATTCCGGGATTGAAACTTGATAAACATGGACAGTTTCAAAGTTTCGATTTTGAGGCGCAATGCCATAGCGTATTCAAAAACGTAAAGACAGTTTTAGAAGAAAGCGGCAGCAGTTGGGACAAGCTTGTTGATGTAACCGTTTTTCTGGTAGATATGAAGCGCGACTTTCACACTTACAATAAAATCTACGCTGAGTATTTTAAGGACAATCAACCTTGCAGAACCACAGTAAGTGTGAATTCACTGCCTTCCGCCATCGCCATTGAATTGAAATGTATGGCCACTATTGATTAAGCCAGGAGTATTTGCGCCGGTTAAGAATTGATATCTATTCTTACTTGTTTTTGGAAAGGTTTTCCTTGAGAATCTTTTCCTTCTATTTTCCACATCACGCTACGCAACGATATGTGAAAAGGCGCTTGATTGACTGAGCGAACACTGCGCACTTCCTGTTCCCATTTTTGAATGTTCTGACGGCTCATGCGTTTGTTGCGGGCAGCACGGCTCACAGCCAATCTTATTTGCGCAGGTGTTACCGATTTAGCCTCTGGTTTTTCGAGTCCCGTTATTAGATATTTATTGTTACTCCCTTTTAGTGGTTTCCAATCTGTAGTAGTGCCAAGCGCATCAATTTGCAATGTTCCGAGTTCTGTTTTGGCCGCAACTTTTGTGATGTAACGTTGGGAAACTTTGTTAATCGTTGCTCCGCTAATTTGCAGTTGATTGCCCGTTATTTTTCCATTGAGCCATTGGTAGGTTGCGCCATGTGCTTTTTGCAAATCCTGCTTGCGGTAAGTGCGTGTTTCCACATTTGGAATAAAAATAGTAACCTCCTTAAACGCTATTTTCAATCCGTTGCCTTTCGGCTCTTCCGCTGGTGTTTTTGCTTCTGCCGGTTGATTTTCAACTTGGGCTGCGGGCTGTGTTGATTCCTCTTGTGGTTCTGTAGTTTGGTTCGAAACTGCTAAAGTGTCTTTCGCTGCGGTGCGAATATCATCAACATAATCACTCAAAAATTTGGTATCGGTTTCGGTGACGATAGTGGAGGAATCTCCCAGCACTATTGGACCACCAGAGGATTTCTTGTCGTCTCCACAGGCGGCAAAAAAAAGCAAAACACCAAGCAAATAAAGAGGACGAAGAGACATGATTTTTGTTGTTTCGCTCACGAAAATAAAAAACGCGTTGAATAAGTTGCAGTGCGTTATATAAAAGCTGAAAAACTAATTTCTGTCTAATAATTCAACAGCTTTTGTACGGATTCATGGAGTCTGTTTTTTGCAAGAAAATTTTGCTCCAGTTCTATAGCAAATGGCACCGGCGTATCGAGGCTTGCACAACGAACTATTGGCGCGTCAAGAAATTCAAAACAGTTTTCCGAAATCCATGCGGCGAGTTCACCACCTATTCCTCCGGTTAATGTATCCTCGTGTAGCATCAACGCTTTGCCGGTTCTTTTTACAGAAGATTTGATGGCATTATAATCCAGTGGCAAAAGACTTCTCAAATCAAGTATGTCGAATGAAACGTCAGGATGTTTTGCTGCATATTCTGTAGCCCAATGCACACCTGCACCATAGGTGATAATACTTATGTCTTCACCTTCCTGCACTTGTCTTGCCTTACCAATTTCTATGCTGTAATATTCATCAGGAACAAATCCACTTATGCCACGATACAACGCTTTATGCTCAAAAAACATAACCGGATTTGGGTCTTCAATCGCTGCGATCAATAGACCTTTCGCATCTTCGGGGGTTGATGGGTAAACAACTTTTAAACCCGGCGTGTGTACAAACCATGCTTCATTGCTTTGCGAATGAAATGGGCCTGCGCCTACTCCGCCGCCGGTAGGCATCCGAATTACCACATCTGCATTTTGCCCCCAGCGATAATGAATTTTTGCAAGATTGTTGATGATCTGATTGAAGCCTACGGTTACAAAATCTGCAAACTGCATTTCCATCATACTCTTAAAACCTTTGATGGAAAGTCCTAACGCAGCGCCAACAATTGCACTTTCACAAAGCGGTGTATTTCGCACACGTTCTTTACCGAACTGCTGCACAAACCCTTCTGTTACTTTAAATGCCCCACCATACTCCGCAATGTCTTGTCCCATCAACACAAGGTTTTCATATCGCTCCATGCTTTGACGTAAACCATCACTAATTGCCTGGATGAATTTCTTTTCAGAAGCCCCCCTTGAATTTTGAATTTTGAATTTTGAATTTTGAATGGGATGGGGGCTATAAACATCTCTTACCTCTTCTTCCGTGTCAGGCTTTACAGGTGCTGCAGCAAAACCAATTGCAAGTCCTTCTTCTATTTCTTTTTGAATTTTATCACGAATGTCTTTTATCAGAAACTGATTCAGCACAGCTCGTTCAATAAGGAAGTTTTCGAAATTGGCAACGGGATCTTTCTTTGCCCATTCTTCAAACAATTCTTTCGGAACATATTTCACGCCGCTTGCTTCTTCATGTCCGCGCATACGGAAAGTCATGCACTCAATGAGGATAGGTTTTTGCTCATTGATACAATATGCTCTTGCATCAGAAATGGTTTTATAAACTTCAAGAATGTTGTTGCCGTCAATCGTCAGTCCCTTCATGCCATAACCAATTGCGCGATCTGCCAATTGCTTGCATACAAACTGCTCATTCACCGGCGTGCTTAAACCATAGCCGTTGTTTTCGATAATAAAAATCACAGGCAAACCCCAAACTGCTGCCACATTCAACGCTTCATGAAAATCGCCTTCGCTTGTTCCGCCATCTCCGGAAAAAGCAACAGCTACTTTGTTTTCCTTTCTAAGTTTATGCGCCAACGCTATGCCATCTGCAATTGCTAACTGCGGACCGAGATGCGAAATCATACCGCAGATGTGATATTCATTTGCACCAAAATGAAAGGAGCGTTCCCGGCCTTTAGAAAAACCTTCCTTCCTTCCCTGCCATTGCATGAACAATTTATCGAACGGCATTTTGCGAGCGGTAAATACACCAAGATTACGATGGAGCGGCATTATATATTCGTCGCTGTCGAGCGCCATAGTTGCTCCTATTGCAATTGCTTCCTGTCCGATACCGCTGAACCATTTACTGATCCTTCCCTGGCGAAGGAGGATAAGCATTTTTTCTTCGATCATTCGCGGGCGAACGAGTTCGGTATATAATTCAATGAGCCGTTCATCAGACAGTTCACTCCTATCGAATTGCATAGCAAATATTTGGCGGCAAAAATAGAAGTTTAATTATTGCAACAAGTTTTCTGCATTGCAGTTGCTTCAATTGGAAAGAAACAAGTTTAGTGTTTGATCTTTCACACAGAGAATGTAGCATCTGAGATTTTGTGCCTCCTAATCTGTGTAAACTACTTGTGAAACTGAAACACTACCATTACACAAGGAATGAACTATATCATCTTTTATGCTGACCAGGCTCAGGAATTCACAAAATAAGTTGCTGTTGCTTTGCTCTATCAAATCACCCCACGATTAAAAAACAAAACGCATGAAGAAAAGAGAACCAGTCCGCCATATTATGAGTAGTGATCCTTACACAATTGCGGAAACAGAAACATTGCATGATGCAGTCCATCTAATCAGAAAGCATAAAATTCGCCATCTGCCGGTAGTAAATGGTAAAGAAATCAGTGGCATCATCAGTAGTTCCGATATAAACAGGCTCACTTTCGGAAAGTTATTCGACAATCAGGATGGTGCAGATGAAGCGGTATTGGAAATGCTTTCCATTCCGCAAGTGATGAGCAAAAATGTAAAGACTGTAGCGCCCGATGATACCATCAAAGAAGTAGCAGAAATATTTGCCACAAAAGATTTTCATTCGCTGCCAGTGGTAGAAGATGGAAAGCTGGTTGGTATAGTTACAACTACCGACATCATTAAATATCTGTTGGATCAGTATTGATTTTTCAGGCACACAACAAAAACAGAAAGAGAGGCAATTGTTTGTCTCTTTTTTATTGTCAGCCTTTGGTTTATTTTTAGTTTAAGTGTAGAATGTTTTCTGCTAATTATTCCTGCTCCATTCTTCAAATTCTCGCCTATTCGAATTCATTGATCTCAGATTGCTTCGAATAATGAATTCCGGAATTGGGTCAATATTAGTTTGGAAAACCACCGGTCGCAACATAGATTTTTTCGACCATTTCTCATGCCCGCTATTGATGCCTATACAATTCAAACCTTTATGTCTGCAAAACTGCCTGAAACGCTCTATGGAAATATTCTTCAAACCCATTAAGCAAATGCCGGAACTTGTATCGTCTTATTAATCTTGCGGAAAGACGTAGTGTCAAATATCTCCTTGAAATGATCATTCTTTTCTAAAGACAAATTCTAAAGACAAACTGATGTCGGGAGGAACCATCTTCTTTTTCCAGTTTTTCTTAAACTGCCAACCAAGGCGAGATAAATCAGTTTTTAGTGTTTTCTTATTAATGGTATAAGAAAAGTATTCACCCAATGTAATTTCAAAACTTTTTTGCGCCTCAACTTCATTACTACCATAGCCTGAAAGATCGAGAGCAGGACAATAACAGATAGTGTTGTTGTCTTCTTCAAAAAGAATCAATGGCAAATTACACGCAACATTTTCACCAGTATTATGAAAATGTACAGTGCCTGTAAACCGTAAATTCTTATTCATAAAGCCAAAGTTAAGTGCTAACGCACTAAGATAAAGTCAATATTGTTAAGCATTTTCTCGTTTTAAGATGTTCAAATCCCCTTCAAAACCAAACCATTTCTGTTCGTGTATTTCCCCTCCATTCTCCTATCTTTGCACGACCGCTACAGTTAGATACTCCCAATAAAATTTATTGTTTTTTATCAGCTGCGCACCGGTCTATCAAACAGGAGCGTTATGACTAAATATATTTTTGTAACCGGAGGCGTTACTTCATCACTAGGAAAAGGAATTATTGCAGCTTCACTCGCCAAACTGCTTCAGGCACGTGGCTTTCGCACTACCATTCAAAAATTTGATCCTTACATCAACGTAGATCCCGGCACGCTCAATCCTTATGAGCATGGCGAATGTTATGTAACGGAAGATGGCGCAGAAACCGATCTCGATCTTGGTCACTACGAGCGTTTCCTGAACACTTATACTTCGCAGGCAAATAATGTTACCACTGGTCGCATTTACCAATACGTAATCAACAAAGAGCGTGAAGGCGCTTTTCTCGGAAAAACAGTTCAGGTGATTCCACACATCACCGATGAGATAAAGCGGCGCATGACCTTGCTCGGACAGAACAACCAATACGACATAGTCATTACAGAGCTTGGCGGAACAGTTGGCGACATCGAAAGTCTTCCTTACATCGAAGCGGTTCGTCAGTTGAAATGGGAAAAAGGAGATGAGAATTGTCTTGTCATTCATCTAACATTGATTCCCTACCTCAAAGCTGCGAAAGAACTAAAAACAAAGCCCACACAGCACTCTGTGAAGATGATGAGTGAGAACGGACTGAATCCCGATATTCTCGTTTGCCGCACAGAAGAGCCTTTATACAAAGAACTGAAAAGTAAGATTGCTCTGTTTTGCAACGTAACGAAAGATGCAGTTATCGAAGCATTGGATGCCGATACTATTTATAGTGTGCCACTCGAAATGATGCGCGAAAAGCTTGATGTAATCTGTTTGCAAAAACTTGGTTATCCTATTGGCGAAGAACCTTCTCTCACCAAATGGAAAGAGTTTTTAAATAAGCTGCGTTATCCGAAATCGAAAGTTACCATCGGGCTTATCGGAAAATATGTGGAGTTGCAGGACGCTTACAAATCTATTCTTGAAGCCTTCATTCATGCTGGCGCGGTCAACGAATGCAAGGTTGAGGTGAAGAACATTCATTCCGAATATCTCACCACCGACAATGCCGCAGAAAAAATGCAGCAGCTTGATGCTGTGTTGGTAGCTCCAGGTTTTGGTAGTCGTGGCATAGAAGGAAAGATAGATGCTATACGCTATGCACGTGAGAACAAAATTCCTTTCTTCGGTATTTGTCTCGGTATGCAGATGGCTTGTGTAGAGTTTGCACGTAATGTACTCGGTATGGAAAAGGCGCATTCTACTGAAATGAATTCTGATACCAACGAAGCTGTAATTGATATGATGGAAGAGCAGAAAAGCATTACGCAGATGGGCGGCACTATGCGCCTCGGCTCTTACGATTGTGAGTTGCGCAGCGATTCAAAAACCGCGTCTATTTACGGTTCTACCCACATCAATGAACGCCATCGCCATCGTTATGAATTCAACAATGAATATTTTGAAGCTTTCGAAAAAGGCGGCATGATACCCGTAGGTAAAAACCCCAAGACTGGTCTCGTGGAAATCGTTGAAGTACCCGATCATCCTTTCTTCATCGGTGTGCAGTTTCACCCGGAGTATAAGAGTACAGTAGAAAACCCGCACCCGCTTTTTGTGGCATTTGTAAAAGCTGCAAAAGAAGCGCAAGAGCAAAGAAATGCTAACAGCGCACACCTTGCTTATGAGCAGAGTGTGGTGGAAGGGTAGTTTTTTCACACAGCTTCTCTGCGACTCATTATCTCTGTGCACTCTGTGTGAAATTGGTTTCACACAGAGTGCACAGAGAACACAAGCTCACTGAGAAAAATCTTAGGGAGCTTTTTTCTTTTTTGAAGCGCTTGATCTTATGATAGCGAGAATGTCATTATTATTATCTTTATTACATTCTAATGGCAGAGATATTTGAGGATATTGCGCACTCGCGGCTTAAGAAAAAAGTCTTCTCAAAAAAAGAAGAAGATATCAAATAGCAGCACTCCTTATGTGCTTGGCTAATCTTTTCCTATTTGATATCCCGCTTTTGTTTGTGGCTTTCTTTTTGCTTCATGGGTTATGGATAGGTACAATAATCGCTATTATTCCGAACAAAAATTTTTCGTTCAAGCAACGTTATCTCAACGTGCTTTTTCTCACATTCGCGGTATGCCAAGTGATTCTTCTAATACAAGTTCAGATAATGCAATTGTACATTTCAGGACGAACGCTGTTTTGATTTCCTCTGCGTTGATGTGCAACTCAATGCTTTTCTCCACGCCCTTTCCCAATCTCATTCTTTACACCTTCCTGATCTGTGCCTCCGTTGTTTTCGTTGCGCTCGTTGCGAGAAAGTCAATTAAGGTCCAAATGCTCCGCACTCACCTCCTCTCCAAAAAATACAGAAGCATGTTCATTAAAATCATTCACATCATCGGTAGTGAAGAAACGAACGCTGCTGTTTTTTGTAACACGATTTTCTATTTCAGGATGTCGGTGTAAGTAATCATCAAGACTGCTGGCAACTATATCTCCCTGCGCAACTACCTGTATGTTTTCAGGAAGATGTTTCCTGATCTTTTCTATAAGCAAAGGATAATGTGTGCAAGCAAGAAGTATGGTGTCTATTTGGTTTGATTGCGCAAGTAATTTATCGAGGTATTTCCTCACATAGTAGTCGGCACCTTCATTATCGTATTCTCTGTTTTCGATGAGCGGCACCCACATAAGGCAAGCCAACTGATGCACTTTTACATCCGGGAAAAATTTTTCTATCTCTATAGGGTAAGATTCTGAAGCAATGGTTCCTTTTGTGCCGAGTACACCTACATGTTTCGTCTTTGTATAATTCCCTATCACTTCTGCTGTGGGACGGATCACACCAAGTACACGTTTCTCTGCATCAATATTGGACAAGTCTTGTTGTTGAATAGTGCGTAAGGCCTTTGCAGAAGCAGTATTACAAGCCAATATAACTAGTGGACAACCCATCTTAAAGAACCATCGAACACACTCCAGCGTATATTCATGCACAGTTTCAAACGAGCGATTGCCATAAGGTGCGCGTGCATTATCGCCAAGGTAGATGTAATCGTATTGCGGCAGCTTTTCTTTTATTGATCGAAACACTGTGAGTCCGCCGTAACCGCTGTCGAATATGCCGATGGGAGCTTGATTCATTGAAGCCGAAGTTATATGCTATCCAGAAGATTTTGAAACAATCAACATAATCACAAAACTCCCACGCGCTCACCTATCAATTTTTACCACCTCCTTTATAACCCGTAAATTTGCGCCGTATTTGGATTTTTATGAGTGAAGTTGCAACGCCGCTGGCCGCCGCTGGTACAGCGCCCCTTACCGCAAAAGATTTTTCTACCGATCAGGAAGTTCGGTGGTGTCCGGGCTGTGGCGATTATTCGATATTGGCGCAGGTGCAGAAAGTATTTCCTACGCTAGGCATTCCGAAAGAGAATTTTGTAATCATTTCCGGTATTGGGTGTAGTTCGCGTTTCCCCTATTACATGAATACTTATGGCATGCACTCCATCCATGGTCGTGCTACGGCAATTGCCTCAGGATTGAAAGCTACTCGCCCGGAATTGAGTGTGTGGATCGTAACGGGTGATGGTGATAGTTTGAGTATTGGCGGTAATCATACTATTCATTTGCTGCGTAGGAATTTTGATGTAAATGTTTTGCTGTTCAACAACCAGATCTACGGTTTGACCAAAGGACAATATTCCCCCACATCAGAAACAAATAAAGTAACGAAGTCAACGCCCATGGGAAGTTTGGATCATCCCTTCAACCCTTTGGCATTAGCACTTGGTGCGGATGCAAGTTTTATTGCCCGCAGCATGGATCGCGATCCGAAACATTTACAGCAAATGTTGCTTCGCTCTCACGCACATCACGGCGCGTCATTTCTGGAAATCTATCAGAACTGTAACATCTTCAACGATGGCGCTTTTGAAATTTTTACAGAGAAAGGATCGAAGGCGGAAGAAGTTTTATTCTTAGAGCAAGGCCAGCCTTTGGTATACGGAGCGAATCGTGATAAAGGAATTATTCTTGACGGATATAAACCAAAACTGGTGAGCCTGAATGATGGTTACAGCGCAGACGATCTTTGGAAACATGACGAACGCGATTTTTTCAAAGCGCAGATCCTAACAAGATTTTTTGATGACCCTTATACAGAGGGACATTTCCCGCGTCCGATGGGTGTGTTCTTTGAAAGTGATCGTGCTACTTATGAAGACGCGTTGAACTTACAACTTGAAGAAATAACAGCCGTAAAAGGAAAAGGCAACCTCGACAAATTACTGGCAGGAAAAGAGACATGGGTGATTGAGTAGCTGCCTCTCCCCAACCCTCTCCGAAGGAGAGGGAGGTGTGTTTGCATAAATATAAAACGCAACTCTGATGCATTATACCTGGTTAATCACTCGCTACAACTCCTCCCCTTTCGGGGGAGGTCGGGAGGGGGCTTATGTCTCTTAAAAAACTTGCCGGGCAAACAATGTGGTATGGCGTGAGCAATATTGCCGCGCGACTGCTCACTTATTTACTCACACCTTATCTCGCTTACACTCTTACCAGCTACGAAGGACAAGTTGTTTTCGGGCAACAGAGCTATATCTATTCGCTCTTCCCGATTATGAATGTGCTTTATACCTACGGAATGGAAACTTCCTATTTCCGTTTTAGTAAGACTGAAGACAAGCTAAAACTTTACCGCACACAGCTCACCATGATATTGATAAGCACACTCGCTTTTAGTGTGCTGCTCTATCTTTTTCGTAATCAGATCGCAGATTTTGCAGGATTTCATAGCCATTTAGAATACGTGGCCTGGTGCGCAGCAATTATTGGTTTAGATACTTTTTCCGCTTTGCCTTATGCAAAATTGCGGCAGGAAAATCGCCCGAAGAAATATGCTTTTACAAAGATTGCCGGAATACTTGTATTTGTATCTACGGTAGTTTTTCTGTTCAGTTTTGGAGATGATGTTGCAAGCCAAATTCCTGAAAGCGCCTTTGCTTCCTGGTATCAATATCATTGGGGAATAGGTTTTATTCTTTTTGCAAACATGCTACAGGCAGTGGTTACATTGTTGTTGCTTGTGAAAGAATTGAAAGACTATCGTCCGGCAATTGATGGTGAATTGTTTCGCAAAGTTTTTCGCTATGGATTTCCTATTCTCATCACGGGTTTTGCAGGCTGGATGAATGAAGGATTGAACCGCGTAATGTTCAAACATCTTTATCCTGCTCCTGAAAAAGAATCGTTGCGACTGATTGGTTTTTATACTGCCGCCCTGCGCTTGTCTATTGTAATCAATCTATTTATTCAGGCGTTTAAAATGGCGGCGGAACCATTTTTCTTTTCGGTATCGCATGAAAAAAATGCGCCCCAGACGTATGCACGAGTAATGAAGTGGCTTGTGTTGTTGCTGGCGTTGATGTTTTTGAATGTAGTACTGTTCATTGACGTGTGGAAATACTATGTGCCGGCAGAATATCGAGAGGCAATGCACCTCGTGCCTATTCTTTTGTTGTCCTACATTTTTATAGGCATTTACTACAATCTTACAGTGTGGTATAAACTCACCGACAAAACCCAATTCGGAACTTACATAGTGTTGATCGGTTCAGTAATAACTGTCGTTTTCAACTGGATATTTATTCCCATCTGGAGTTATAATGCCTGCGCCTGGGGCACATTGTTATGCAACGGTGTAATGCTCGTTCTTTCTTACTATTGGGGGCAGAAGTATTATCCGATACCTTATCAAACCCGCAAATTATCGGGCTATCTCGGTATTATGCTCCTGGTTTTTTTCCTTCAGTGGGGTATTAATCAATACGTTTCCAACATTCCTATTCGTTTATCTACAGGCACATTGCTATTCGGAACATTCTTTTTCATCGTATTCCTTCGTGAAAGAAATGAGTTGAAGAGTTTGCCCTTTGTGGGAAAGTATATCAGGTAATTTGTGCGCTAAATTTTTTTTCGATAAAGCAAAGTGCTACAGTTTTCCGGGCGAAAAATATTTCGTGCGGTCTCTTGCAGAAACGCCGCAGTTACATTTTGGTACCGCTCCAGTTCGGAATTTATCAAATCGGCATCGCCAAGTAATTCATAAAAAGCAAGGTTGTTTGCGCGGGAAAGAATACTCATGTCCTCAAACTCAATCATTGCTTCAATCTTGTTTTTTGCCTTCGACAATTCATCTTCCGTCACGCCATTTTCTGCCAGTGCCAGCATCTCTTTTTCTACGGCTTCGTTTGCTTTTTCTATCGCTACTCCTTCTACAATTTTCCCTTCTACTATTAGCAAGCCAGGATCGAGGCTGCCGGTGTGATAGCAACTGATATTGCTGAACAGTTGTTGTTCCTTTACCAGCCGCTGATAAAGACGTGAAGCGAAACCATTACCCATAATTTCCGTTATGAGGTCGGCTGCATAGTACGATGGTGAAAGCCTGCCGTCTATATGCCAGGCTTTGTAGATAGCATCAAGCGGCACATCTGCATACACTGTTTGCACCCGCGCGTCTATTTGAGCAGGTTCTTTAGGAATGTTTCGTGAATATTTTTCTCCGGCAGGAATATCTCCAAACCACTTTTCCGCAAGTTGCTTTATCTGTTCCGTAGTTACATTTCCAGCTACGCAAAGCACCGCATTTCCGGGTCTGTAATGTTTAAAGAAGAAAGCTTTTACATCCTCAAGTTTTGCCTCTTCAATATGTTTTAGTTCTTTACCTATGGTCATCCATTGATAAGGATGTTGCTGGTAGGCAAGTTGACGTAAATGATGCCAGGTGTCTCCATACGGTTTATTGAGATAGTGTTCTTTAAATTCTTCGCTTACCACTTTTCTTTGCACGTCCAGACTTTTGTCGTTGAATGCAAGGCTTTTTAAACGGTCGCTTTCCAACCAGAAAGCCGTTTCGATATTCTGAATGGGTAGTTGAATATAGTAGTTGGTAATGTCGTTGGTTGTGTAAGCATTATTCTCACCGCCCGCCATTTGCAAAGGTTCATCGTAGGATGGAATGTTTTCAGAACCGCCAAACATCAGATGTTCAAACAAATGCGCGAAGCCTGTTTTACTTGCATCTTCATCGCGTGCGCCCACATCATACAGCACATTAAATGCTACCATTGGTGTAGTGGTATCCTGATGTACTAAAACCCGTAATCCATTCTCAAGTGTAAACCGGTCGAAAGTTATTTGCATAGGAGCAAATATAGGAAGGCGTGGAAGATCACTTCCAGATTTCCCACTTTCCTTCCCAATGCAGGTAATCGGAGTAGGTGTAATGCGGAAGTATCCTGAGCGGTTCCATACTTTCAAAGATACCGAGGATTATGCAACAGACTCATTAATCGCCTTCTATATCTTCCCACTTTATTTGCGTTAATCCCGTTCTTGCCGGACCTGTAAGTAAAGCACCATTGCATGCAAACCGTGAGCCATGACAAGGACAGTCCCAGCTTTTTTCGGCGCTGTTCCAATTCACAACACATTTGGCATGAGGACAAACAGGATCGAGCGCATGTATCTTTCCTTGTTCATCTTTATAGAGCGCTACTTTATTTCCTTCCCATTTTGCGAGCGTAGCCTCGCCAGGAGCAAGTTGTGCCAACTCTGTGATCTTTTCATAACTCAGTCGCAAGCCTATGAACTGACTTATTACATCAGCATTTTCCTTTACAAATTCGGTAAAGCCCGCTATTGGTTTTATACGACTCGGTGAAAATAGATTTTCGTATTTGCTGTGTCCGGTTGTTATCATTTCGCAGATCATTTTTCCGGTCAAAGAACCCAATGTAATTCCGTTGCCGCTAAAACCTGTTCCTACATAAATTTTCTCATATCCGGGTAGCAGGCCTATGTAAGGCAGTCCATCAGTATTTGTGAAGAATTGAGAAGACCATTTATAGTCAATACGATCTATGTCAAAATGCTGGCGCAGGTAAGCTTCTTGTTCACGGAAAACCTGATCGGTGTTTGTTTCATGTCCCGTTTTATGGTCGTAACCACCGGCAATAATGTATTCCTGCCCATTGATATTTTGCGTGCGATAATAGTTGTACGGATCTTTCATGTCATAGATCAATCCTGTGGGATAGGCACCACTTTTCAAAGTGAATGCCTGCACATAACTGCGGTAAGGCGCACAACGAAAATGAAGCAAATTGATGCCCGGCGGTATATGCGTTGCATACACCACAAGTCGGGCTTTTATTGTTCCAAAAGAAGTATCGGCAGTAAAATATTCCTCACTTTCTACCTTGTTTACGATGCACTGTTGCAGCAATGTTCCTCCTTCCTGCTCAAATGCTTTTGCAAGTCCGGTAATGTATTTGGTGGGATGAATGCGTGCCTGAAATTCAAACCTGCAAGCTTTTTTAAAAGGCATACTTATAGGAATTTGGTCAGTGGGATTTGTAACTACACCTGCGCGAACGGTAGCGTCAATAATTTTTTCGAGGTGGTCGGCTTCTTCATCGGTTGTTGCGAAAAGGTAACCGGGTTCATAAGCGAAATCAGCGTCAATATTGTATTTGGAGAGCAACCCTTCTACCAGATCTATAGCTTCGCGCGTAGCGGAAGCAACCATTTTTGTACCCTCTTTTCCAAAGTCGTTCTCTATATTATCGTATGAGTTATCGAGTACAGTATTCAGATGTGCGGTTGTGCCACCGGTAGTACCAAAACCAATATTGTATGCTTCTGCCAGAATGCACTTTTTACCATTGGTTTGCAACAGCAGTGCAGTCGTCAATCCGGTAATGCCTCCGCCCACCACAAGCACATCAAACACTTCATCCTTGTTCCAGTTGTTTACAGGTTGGTGATTTTCAATTCCTTCCTGCCAAATGCTTGTTGTTATACTGTCGCGTTTCATTTAGTGTAGGTTTTGTTAAAGACAAAACAGAGGGAAACAATCTGTTTTTCAGAATTTCAATTCTTTGATTTATGAAACAAAAAAACCCCGCCAGTATGTGGCGGGAATTTTAGGAGTTATTTTTTACAATCAGAAAAACGGAGGTACAAGTGATCTACGTAGCTTCCTCTTCCTTTTCTTTCTCAATTCTTCCGCGCCTTAAAGGGTTTGCAGTGTTTTCAATATACGCGGTTCGTTGCCGCAAAAGGTCTATTGCCTGATAAATAGCTTCGCGAAATGAAGAGGGATCGGCTACGTTTTTCCCGGCAATGTCGAAGGCTGTGCCATGATCTGGTGAAGTGCGTATGACGGGCAAACCAGCGGTGTAATTTACGCCTTCTCCTTGTGCTAAAGATTTGAAAGGAATAAGACCCTGATCGTGATACATGGCAAGCACTGCATCAAAATGCTGGTAATTGCGGTGCGCAAAAAAAGCATCGGCACCGAAGGGCCCATAAACCAATTGACCATGTTGCTGCAATTGTTCCAGCGCAGGTTTTAAAATTGTTTGTTCCTCATTTCCTATCTGGCCTTCATCTCCTGCATGTGGGTTCAATCCCAGCACTGCAATCTTAGGTTTGTCTATGCCAAAATCTTTGATCAATGTCTCGCGCAGCAAACCAAGTTTCGACACTACTAATTCTTTGGTAAGAACGGTTGCCACTTTTGAGATCGGAATATGTTCGGTAGCCAATGCTACCCGCAGCGTGTTGCTATACAAGAGCATCACAACGTCTTTTGCCCCAAACTTTTCTTTGAAAAAAGGCGTATGACCTGTGAAAGGAAAATCCGGAGTTTGTGTGTTGCCCTTGTGAATAGGTGCGGTAACAATTGCATCGAGTTGCCGGTCTTTAAGACATTGTGTAGCCACCATCAAAGAGCGAATTGCATATTTTCCTCCGCTTTCCGTTAGCGCTCCTGGCTGCATAGGCACTTCCTCTTCCCAGCAAGTAAAAACATTGGCCTGTTTAGGATTGAGCTTCGTAAGATCTTTGGTGCTGGAAAAATTCAAAGGATGATCTGCAACGATCTTCCGGTAGTAATTGATAACCCTATTGGATGCAAAAATAACCGGCGTACACAGGTCAAGCATACGGCTGTCGGAAAAAGTTTTGATGATCAACTCCAGTCCGATGCCATTAAGATCGCCTGTAGTAATTCCTATAATTGGTTTTTCGTTCATGTTAAGCTTTCTTATAGTTAAGAAGAAAATCCAGCAACATTCTCATTCCGTAAGCTGTTCCTCCTGAAGGTATATATCCTTTTTTGGCGGTGGAGAAAGATACGCCTGCAATATCAAAGTGCATCCACGGATAGTCGGTAAAATGTTCCAGAAATTTCCCTGCTGTAATAGCGCCGCCCGATGGTCCGCCCACATTTTTTAGATCCGCAAATTCTGATTTTATCATCTCACCATATTCATCCCAAAGTGGGTATTCTACCAGACGTTCGTATTGCCTGTTGCCGCTTTCTTTAATTGCTTGTTTTGTGTCGTCTGTTGCTGTTCCCATGCACACAATGCCGTGTTCGCCTACTGCTACAGAGGCTGCACCGGTAAGTGTTGCAAAATCCAGCACCAGTTCGGGCTTGTAGCGTTTTGCCCAATGCAGTGCATCTCCCAGCACCAGTCTTCCTTCAGCATCAGTGTTTAAAACTTCTACCGTAGTGCCGCTATACATCGTTATAATATCGCCGGGCACGTAGGCATTTTCTCCGGGACGATTATCAGTTGCAGGCACCAGCGCTATGACGTGTAAAGGCAGTTTCATTTGTGCAATTGCATACATAGCTCCGCTTACCAAAGCTGCTCCGCTCATGTCACTTTTCATCCGATCCATAGAGGCTGGTGTCGGTTTTAATGAAAGTCCGCCCGTGTCGTAAACAATTCCTTTCCCCACCAAAACGATAGGATTTTTATTGAGCGATTTGGCCGGTTTATATTCCATTATTGTAAACGTAGGCGGCTCAATACTTCCGCGATTTACCGCAAGAATGCCGCCCATTTTTTCTTTTTCTATCTGCGCTTTTTGAAGTGTTGTTACCTTAAAGCCTGCCTCTTTTCCAAGCGCTGCAATTTCTTTTGCCAATTGGGTGGCAGAAAGATAATTGAGTGGTTCGTTTACCAAAGTGCGGGCGCGGTATATCGCTTCGGTAGTGGCCGCGAGTTGGTTTATTTCTTTTACCGTGATGGACTGTTTTGTAAACGAAATAGTATTGAGGGTATTGGTTAATTTTTTTGCCTCTTTGCGATATTTCAGAAACTGGTAAGAAGCCAAAGCCATTCCTTCCGCTATTGTGAAAGCTGCAAAAGAATTTGCGGACAAGTTGGCAATAGTTATTTCGTCAAGTTTTTGTTTGTTGATTATGCCTGCGAATTCTGCGCCTGCTTTACGCAATGCTTCACTGGTTTGCCAATCGGTTTTTTTGTTTTTTAGAAGGTAGATAAATACGTATCGGCTGTATTGATTGATAGTAATGGAGGTATGATCGTTCTTAAAAGCTGCGGTAGAAAAGTTTATTTCGTTTTCGTTGATCCCTTCTATTTGAGCCAAAGCATTTACATCATCCACAATGAATAGCTGATGCTTCTTGCCAGCTTTCTGAACTATTTTAAATTCCATGTTGTTGATTTAATGTGATGCGCAAATTTAGGGGTAAAGAGGTGAAGGGATAAGAGGTGAAAACTGTCTGAACTGGGATTTGCAAGATTAAAGGATTAATAGGAGTTACCTTCTTTCGTGAAATTTGTATTTGCGAGTGTCTGCGGGTCTTTCTGCGTGGTCTGCGGGAATCCCAGTTTAGACGGTTTCACACGGAGGCACAGAGAAAAGGAGGCACAAAGAATCATCCTGGTAATTATTTAATCTTGCAAATCCCAATTCCGACAATTTTAATCCTACAAATTCCATTTCAGACGGTTTCACACAGAGGGCACAGAGAATAGGAGGCACAAAGAATCATCCTGGTAATCATTCAATCCCGTAAATCTCAGTTCAGACAGTTTAAATCCTGCAAATTCCATTTCAGACAGTTTCACACGGAGGGCAGAGAGAAAAGGAGGCACAAAGAATCATCCTGATAATCATTCAATCCCGTAAATCCCAGTTCAGACAGTTTAAATCCTGCAAATCCCATTTCAGACAGTTTCACACGGAGGACACAGAGAAAAGGAGGCACAAAGAATCATCCTGGTAATCATTTAATCCGACAAATCCCAATTCAGACAATTTTAAATCCTCCAAATCCCAGTCACCGACAGCGAATCACGGTTATCACGTTAGCCCTACATTTGCGCAATGCAGTATACCCTTAAGAAAAGCCTGGGACAACATTTTCTTCACGATGAAAATATGTGCATGAAAATCGTGGCGCAAATTACGCGGGAAGATGGAATGCAGTTGCTGGAAATAGGCCCCGGTGGTGGCGCAATTACAAAGTACCTGATCGGGTGGAACGATGTGCACTATAAAGCCATTGAGGTAGATAAAGAGAAGGTTGATTTTTTAGAGCACACTTATCCTTTGCTGCAAGGAAAAATTATACTACAAGATATACTGAAGGCGGAGGTTCCTTTCGATGGCAGGTTTAGCGTTATCGGCAACTTCCCTTACAATATTTCGTCCCCCATTCTTTTTAAAATTCTGGAGTGGGAACCGCAAGTAAATCAAGTGGTAGGAATGTTTCAAAAGGAAGTGGCGCAGAGGATTGCTGAGAAAGAAGGATCAAAATTGTACGGTATTTTGAGTGTGTTGATGCAGGCTTTTTTTACAGTAGAATATCTTTTTGATGTACATGAAAATTGCTTTACACCACCGCCTAAAGTGAAGAGTGGAGTAGTGTGTTTTGTAAATACAGGAAACCTATTTGAGATAGACAATAAGAAGAAATTTATTGCCCTTGTGAAGGCAGCCTTCAATCAAAGAAGAAAGACTTTGCGAAATGCGTTGCGAGGCACATTGTTGCCCGAAGCGTTAAAAGATCCATTGATGGACAAACGTGCAGAGCAATTGGCTGTTG
This sequence comes from uncultured Taibaiella sp., assembly GCA_937870855.1. GTDB lineage: Bacteria > Bacteroidota > Bacteroidia > Chitinophagales > Chitinophagaceae > JAFIGV01. The sequence continues at coordinate 20,864 of CALMWT010000010.1, read as the reverse complement.
CCGATTTTGTTTATCTCTACAAGCAATATATGCAATGAGAAAAAAAAAGGTTTTGATAGCTGCGCCTGTGCATCAGATATTGACGCAGGGTTTGGCGGATGCGGGTTATGAGTTGGTAATTTCTAAAAACATTACACAGCAACTTGCACTCGAATTAATGCAGGATTGCAGCGGTGTGGTTACTTCCACCAGATTGCAGTTGGACAAAGAGCTTATAGATGCTGCAGCAGATTTGAAATGGATAGGCAGAATGGGTTCGGGCATGGAAGTAATAGATGTGGCATACGCAACAGCCAAAGGCATAAAATGCTTTAGTAGCCCCGAAGGAAATTGCAATGCAGTAGCAGAACATGCAGTAGGAATGTTGCTTTCACTTACCAAAAGAATAACGTGGAGCCATAATGAACTCATTAAGGGCAAATGGTTGCGAGAGGAGAATAGAGGTGTGGAGTTGGAAGGAAAAACCATAGGAATTATTGGTTTGGGACACACAGGGAGAGCATTCGCAAAGAAGCTTTCAGGCTTTGATATGCGCATCCTTGCTTATGATAAGTACAATCGAACCGATTTTCCTTCTTATGTTGAGCAGTGTGACAGCCTTCAACCGATTTTTGATGAAGCTGAGATTGTAAGTTTTCATGTGCCGCTGCAAGACGATACTTTTCATTACTTTGATAGCGAATTTGTGCGCACTATGAAGCGTCCATTTATTTTGGTGAACACTTCGAGAGGAGCAATTGTAGATACAAACATTCTTTTTAACAGTATTCGGGAAAAAAAAGTAATCGGAGCCTGTCTTGATGTGGTGGAGGGAGAGCCTTTTTCTGCAATGAATGAACAGCAAAACAACGTCTTCAACCAACTGCTGCAACTACCTGAAGTGCTTGCTACGCCTCATATAGCGGGTTATTCTTACCAAGCGCTTTTTAAAATGAGCAAAGCGCTGTTGGGCAAAATTGTCTTTTTTTCGTAAGCTTATATAAATCAAACATTTCTTTGACAAAAAGTCAAGAGTCGTGTTCTACTTTTAACAAGAAATTTTTATTTTTACCCCTCATTGGTTAATAATTATATAATGCAGGATATGACACGTATGGTACGTTATCTCTTCGTATTGCTGTTTGTAAGCGTTGCCGGCAGTGCCTTTGGGCAGACGGGAGCTATTTCTGGAACAGTATTAGACGAACGAAAGGAGCCAATTATAGGAGCGGTTGTTCAGGTTTTTCAATCTGGAACGGCACGCGGAGGTGATGTTACTGATGAAGACGGTAAGTACACAATCAAGCCACTTCAGCCAGGTACCAACTTTGAGCTGCATGTTAAATACACTTCGTATAGAAGTATCGTGTTGAAAAACGTTAATGTTAGACCGGATCAGACGACTTATCAGGATTTCAAGATGGAGATAAATGCCAAGGAAATTGATGAGGTTGTGATTAAGGAATATAAAGTTCCATTGATTAACAGAGGTGAGCCTGGAACCACCACCACTTATACCGCCGACCAAATTGCAAAAATTCCTACAAGAAATACAAATGATGTTGCCTCACTGGCTGCTGGTACTTATCAGCAAAAAAGTGGCGCAGGTATCAGTATTGCGGGTGCGCGTACCGGCGGTACTCTTTATATAATTGATGGTGTTCAGGTGAATGGTGTGGCAGGTACAAACTTTCCTCCCGGCGCTATCGAGCAAATGTCGGTTATCACTTCAGGTGTTCCGGCAAGATATGGAGATGCTTCGGGCGGGGTAATTAATATCACTACCCGTGGAGGCGCTCCTCAGCATACGGGAGAAGTTGGCTATGAGCGTTCTGTAGATGGGTACGGTCGTAATTATGCGTATTTCTCAGTGGCAGGGCCATTGGTAAAAAGAAGAATTGATAGCTTGAATAAAAGAAATGTACTTGGTTATTCTTTAAGTGGAAACTACACCAATACAGCAGATGACGATCCTAACTACTTTACCAACTACGTAATAAAGGAAGACAAGCTAAGAGAAATTCAGGCGCGTCCACTTGTGCAATTAACTGATATCACGGGTCGTAAGACACCTCGCTCTGCAGCAGAATACATACGCATGAGCGATATGGAAACTTCTAAAAGAAGAGTTAATGCAACTTATAAAAATGCACGTATTGTTGGTAAGATGGATTATCAGTTGAATGATAACGTGAGCGTAGTGGTTGGTGGTAATTTTAATTATGTAAATACTAAGGACTACGACAGACGTTTTACGTTGTTTAATCCTGATGCAATGCCGACGAATATAAATTACACCGGGCGTGGGTTTGTTCGTCTTACGCAGCGATTTGGCCGTCCTAATATGAATGCAGGTGAAGGCGAGGATAAAAAAGACCCTCTTATTTCCAACGCCTTTTATAGTATTCAAGCCGATTATCAATTTACTCATAATGACGTATCGAATCCAAAACACAAGCACAATCCGTTCGATTATGGTTATGTAGGTAAGTTTGATATTGAAACTACTACGCTCTACGGAATTGATATAGATACAAACATGAAAATTCCATCTGTGGTATTGCAAGCATACGATGCGCCACAGCGGGTTAATTTTACAAGGTCTGATAAGAATCCATTGCTGGCAAACTACACTTCTCAGTTTTATGAAATGGCAGGTAATGATTTTTATCCGCGCACGCTCAATGATGTTCAGGCAAACAGAGGATTATTAAATGGTCAATTACCTGATTATGTTTATACCGATTTCAACGCCCAGCCTATATTTTTCAATTCAGGACATACGCTTGGCGGCTACAGCTACAGCAATGAAGAGCAATTTGCTTTTCAGGCAGATGCCTCCTTCGATTTTCAACCAAAGAAAACCAAACACAGCATAGAGTTTGGCTTATATTATCAGCAAAGAGCAGAACGCGCTTACAATATGCGCCGTGCTGCTGCCGTAGGTACAAACCTCTGGACGGTAATGAGATTGCTTTCAAACAGACATCTTACAAATCTTGACCGGTCGAATCCTATGTATGTTGTGAATGGCAGAGAATATACCTGGGAAGAGTATCAGAATAGTGGTGTTGGTTTTGGTCCTTATGATACGGTACGTTACAACAGACTGGTAGATACGCCGCTGCAATCTACTTTCGATCGTAATCTTAGAAGTAAGTTAGGCTTGGATCCTTATGGCACAGACTATTTGAATGTTGATGCTTACGATCCTTCGATTTATTCTTTGGATATGTTTGCTGCTGACGACTTAATTAATACCGGTGTGGATATTGCCAGCTGGTATGGATATGATCATACAGGTAAGAGATTGAATGGACAAGTAAACTTCAACGATTGGTTTACTAAAAAGGATGCTAATGGAAATTATACACGTAATCTTGGTGCGTTCCGTCCCAACTACATAGCGGGTTATATTCAGGATAGGTTCGAACTACCTAATAACGTGTTGTTTAATGTTGGTTTGAGAGTTGAACGTTTCGATGCAAATACTAAGGTGCTGAAAGATCCCTATTCTTTATACGCTACCCATACGGTTGCCTCAGCTAAAGACGCTTTGAATCCTAGTGGCGCTACTCCTCAGAATGTAGGAAGCGACTACGTAGTGTATGTGAAAGATAATTCGGTTGAACAACCCATTATAGTTGCATACAGAAGTGGTGATGATTGGTACGACGCAAATGGTAAGTTTCTGGTAGATCCTACCGTTTTGAATTCTGTTGTTGGCGGCGATCCTCAGCCGTACCTTATTAAAAATGATCGCGATGGAAAGCGTGCGCTGACCATGAGAGATGAAGGTTATGATCCTAATACATCGTTTACCGACTATACACCACAGGTGAATGTAATGCCCCGTATTAATTTCACTTTCCCTATTGCAGATCAGTCTATGTTCTATGCCCACTATGATGTGTATGTAATGCGCCCTAAGAGTGCAGATGAAATCTTCGTTTCTCCGGTTGACTATTATTATTTGAATACCCGAAACAATGAGATACTTAACAATCCTAATCTTAAGCCTGAAAAAGTATTTGATTATGAGTTAGGTTTTCAACAAGTGCTTTCGCAAAATTCTGCTGTTACCATCAACGGTTTCTACAAAGAGCGGAAGAACATGATACAGTACAGGGAGTATTTCTATGCTTGGCCAAATACTTACGCTACTCTCGATAATCGCGACTTTATGACTTACAAGGGTTTCTCTCTCAAGTACGATTTGCGTCGCGTGAATCACCTGCAACTTCAAATGAGCTATACCTTGCAATTTGCAGAAGGAACTGGTGTTAGCTCTACATCTGCCCGCACCATGCTTAATAACCTGCGTGGTTTCAGTCAACCCAATTTGCGTTTTGCCTTTCCACTTAATAACGACTCGCGCCATGTGCTAAACGCTAACATTGATTACCGCTATGACAAAGGCGAAGGTCCACTTCTTGGAAACTCACGAATTTTAGAGAACTCTGGTGTGAACCTTGTGTTTAGAGCACGTAGCGGAGAGCCGTATACACGTCTTGAATTTGCAGGTCAAAGAGTTGTGGAAGGAGGCGTACAAGGTTCTCGTCTTCCATGGCACTATATGATGGATTTGCGTGTGGACAAAACTTTCCCTCTCTCATTTAGAAAGTCGTCAGTAGAAGGTGCGCAGTCTAAATCACGTTTAGGATTGCAAGCCTTTGTTTATATCCAAAACTTGCTCAACACCAGAGATGTACTAAGCGTATATGGTGTTACCGGTCGTCCTGATGATGATGGATGGGTTGCATCACCACAAGGTGTTCAGGAAGCGAGTATTAAGTCAAGCAGAGAGTCTTACAATGAACTTTATTTACTATCCAGACAGAATCCGGGACTTTTGAATAACCCTAGAAGAATTAATCTGGGACTTTCTTTAACGTTTTAATCAGTGAACATTTATAACTTCTTCAAAGTTATGTTTAGAAATAATTTACAACCGAAACTTGTATTGACTGCCTTATCGGTGATTGGTATGTTAGCACAAGCAAGCGCTCTCCCGACGGTCGGTGCAAAGAAGAAGGCGCTTTTAAAAACCACCGCAGGTTGTGATCCTGCAACCGCCACCATAGAAATGGACATCAACAATGTTCGTGCGAGAATGATGACCGGTGGTGATATGTGGTGGAATCAGGGTTTAGGCAACGCCGCCTACGAAGTGCCTAAAAACAGCAGACGAAATGCGCTCTTTGCCGGTTCTGTATGGGTAGGTGGTTTTACTGCCGACAAGCAACTGAAAGTATGTGCCCAAACCTACCGTAACGAGGGTAATGACTATTGGCCTGGCCCCTTGCATAAAAACGCAGGCGGTCAGATTTCTATCGAGAGAGCCGTATGTAGCGATTGGGATCGTTTTTGGAAAGTTGATAGAGCGACAATTAATAGGTTTAGGGAATTGGTGAGAAATAACAATATTGCCGGTACACGAAACGCCGAGTTTCAAAGCATTTGGGAATGGCCTGCAAAAGGAAACGGTATCAGTGGTGTAATGAATGGCAATGACTATAGCAGATCGAAAGGTACTAGCGGCTTGCCATTAAATATGGAAGACGATCATCCAAGTGGTTATGCACCTTTTGTCAACAATCCTTTGGATGCACAAAATAACCCCGACATCTATGAGCCTGAAAGAGGCGATTTTCCCGGCGATCCTACAATCGGTGATTTGTTGGGTGATCAGTACATCTGGTGGGTATTTAACGATCTTGGAAACACAAAAGGACAAACCAAGACTGAATCTATTGGTATGGAAGTTCAGACAGGTGCTTTTGCATTTGCATCTAAAGACTTCATGAATGATGCTACATTCTACAATTATCGTCTTATCAATCACAGCACTTCAAACCTCGATAGTACGTTCATGGCCACATGGACTGATGCCGATTTGGGTTATGCATTCGACGATTACATTGGTTGCGATACAGTACGTGGTTTAGGTATTCTTTACAACGGTGATGGTTTTGATGGTGCCGGTGAAGCAAATAGCTATGGCGCTGACATTCCTATGATAGGTGTTGACTTTTTCCGCGGACCACATCGTTATTATATGGAAGGTGGAGTTCAGAAAGACTCAGTTCTTAAGATGACTGCATTTACCTACTTCAATAATGGTGCTGACCCAAGAATTGGTGATCCCACTAACGGTGTTCAGGTTTATAACTACATGACCGGTACTTCGAGAAATGGTCAGAATTTTAATAATGATTTTCAAGGTGCTGGTGTTCCGTCAACAGCATTAGGAGCAGGCCCCGATACAAGATTTGTTTTCTTCGGCGATCCAGATGGTTCAAATGGAAACTTATGGTCGGAGTGTGTTTGTCAAAACCCTGCATTTGATAGACGTTTTATTCACTCTGCGGGTCCGTTCACTTTGTTTCCAGGTAATGTGAATGATATTACCATTGGTGCGGTTTGGGTATCAGCTACTGGTGGTTGTCCCAACACAAGTTTTAAGAAAATTCGTCTTGCAGACGATCAGGCTCAGGCCTTGTTCGACAACAATTTTAAGACTATTCAAGGACCAGAGGCACCGGTTTTGGTAAAGCGCGAACTTGACAATCAGATCATTTTCTATCTGTACAATCCAGCTTTTAGCACCAACTTCCAGGAGAAATACGGTTATGAAACAGACTCAGGAAAGTATCGTGTAAAATCACTTAAGGCTGTTAACGCCAGAAGTTCAGATTCTCTCTACAAATTTGAAGGTTACAGAGTTTTCCAGTTGAAAAATAATTTGGTTACTCCTTCTGAAATTTTCAATGAAAGAGGAGAATTGAATACCGAAGTTGCCGCTCAGGTTTTCCAGTCCGATATCCGCAATGGAATTTCACAGGTTGTAAACTGGCAAAAAGATATTAATATCAAAAATTGCCCTGACACTTGCTGGTTCCCGGTTGTGAAAGTAGAAGGTCAGGACAGTGGTATTCGTCATAGTTTCCGCGTTACAGAAGATGCGTTCGCTGAAGGTGTTAATAAGAAACTTGTAAACTACAAGACCTACTATTATGTTGCTATTGCTTATGCCACAAACAACTTTGCAAATTTTGACCCAAGCAGATCAGAGAGCACACAAGATATTGTATATCTTGAGAGTTCTCAGGGCGCGGGTGGAACAGCCATTCAGGTAATTGAGGCAATGCCTAATAAGTTTAGCCATGAAGTGGGTACAGATATGCCTGCTGTTTACGAAAGTGGTGTAAGAATTAAGAAATTGGAAGGTATTGGTAATGGAGGAAACTTTCTTGAGCTAACTGCCGAGTCTAAAGAGGAAGCGCTTTCCGCTTCAACAGGCTACCAATCTGCCCAGCCTTTATACGAATCAGGTTCAGGCCCTGTAAATATTAAGGTTATTGATCCTCTTAAAGTTGTTCCCGGAACATGGAGCTTGTATATTTTACCTGACACCAAATCTGGTGCCCCGTTCTATCAACCAATGGGTCCTGATTCTGTTCAGCATCTCGTGGGTTCGAAGGCACAATGGGTGCTTGTGAAGGATGGTGCTGATACCGTGATGAGCGAGCGTAATATAGATGTACTCAACGAACAAATACTCGCTCAATATGGTTTGTCCGTTTCCATAAAACAAGAAGTGAAGCCAGGTGACAATCAACCTGATCGTAATGGGCTTATTGGTTCAAGAATTGAATTCTCTAACACTTCCATCACATGGTTGGCTGGGGTGAACGATGAGGAGCAACAAAGCGATCAAAACTGGATCAGAAGTGGTGGTTATAATTATGTGCTTCCAGCAGGCGCTCCTCCGGCTCCTTGTAATTATGACGATAATGCTCTTGATACATTTGGCCAGTTTTATGAAACTTTACTTAGTGAATATACATTTAGCCGTGCTACATGGGCACCCTATTCTCTGGCTGCAACAGACGATGGGCCAGGATGCTTTTTTGGAGTAGCCAAGACACAGACACAAGGTTCCTTATCATTGCTGCATGGTGTAGATATCGTCTTTACCTCCGATACATCTAAATGGTCGCGTTCATTAGTATTAGAGACAAACAATGATCGTCTTGGTGAGCAAAGTGCCGCGAAGCTTGCTCCTCGGAGTCATAGATCATGGAATAAGGAGTTTAATGCAAATGGATCACCACAGTATGCTAATAACCCCACAGATACAAGCTTTTCATGGTTCCCCGGATATGCTGTCAATGTTGAAACAGGTGAGCGTTTGAATATAGTATTTGGAGAAGATTCCTACCTCTCAAGCGATAATGGTAGAGATATGATTTGGAATCCGACCAGTACAATTTTAGATAATTTCGGAAACAATATTTGGGGGGGACGACACTTTGTTTATGTTTCCAGCACGAAATATGATGGTTGTGAGCGCATTTTTACTTTGCTTAAAAGTCCAAGTGTACTAACGCGTAACTCAGCTTATAGAAGCTTCCTGTGGATGGGATTACCAACGGTAAACACCGGGTTTAATTTATTGCCACTGAAGGATGGTTTGATACCCACAGAAACAACGCTCAAGTTGCGCGTTACTCGTCCTTACGGTCGTTACAAGAATAGAAACGAAGAGTCTAATGCAGGCTTGCCTTGGTATCAATTCAACACAGATGCAATTGCCGCAAGAAAATTCTCTGAGTCGGGAAATTCTTATAGAAACGATAAGCAGGCCTTGTTAGATCGTATGCACGTTGTACCGAATCCTTATTACGCCAGCTCTGCAAACGAAGCAAACAGAATTGACACGCGGGTAAGAATAATAGGGTTGCCAAAACGTGCTACTATCAGTGTGTATTCCTTAGATGGCGCTTTGATTCGTAAATTGGATAAAGACAGTGACGTATCTTTCATTGATTGGGATGTACGAAATGCTAAGAACCTTCCAATTGCCAGCGGCATGTATTTAATTCATGTAAATGCCGAAGGTATTGGCGAGAAGATTATTCGCTGGTTTGGTGCAATGCGTCCAATTGATATTACTCAATATTAAGAACAACAGTCACAGGGCTGAAATATCAGCCCTGTTAAAACTTATTTTCCTTTTTTATGAAAAGACATATAACTAAGGCTTGTTTACTACTCGGCGGTTTAGCCTGTGCAACACAGGTTTATGCCGGTAACAAAGATCGGACTGGTCAGGCAGGAGCAACAGAGTTGCTGATAAATCCCTGGGGTTTAAGCACTGGTGTATTTGGAATGAACAGTTCTCACGTGAGAGGTATTGAGGCAATGAAAAACAATATTGCAGGATTGGCCTACGTGAAAAATACCGAGGTTGGTTTGGCACATTCCATATACCTAAGAGGGTCGGACGTAACAGTTAATAACCTTGGAATTGCTCAAAAGGTGGGCAATCTTGGCGTTGTTGGTTTTAATATTATGTCAATGGGTTTCGGAGAGATACAAATCACCAATACCGATGACCCCGAAGGACTTGCCAGTGGAACCTACAAACCTCAGTTTCTGACATTTCAACTAGGCTTTGCAAAGGAATTTTCTAACAGCATCAGAGCAGGTCTTGCCGCAACATTCGTTTCTGAACAAATCAGCAACGTAAGAGCTTCAGGTGCTTGTTTTGAAGGTGGTGTTCAATACGTAACCGGAAAGCGTGATAACTTTCACTTTGGCGTAACCCTGCGGAATGTGGGTACAAACATGCGCTTCTCAGGTCAGGGCTTTGCCTTTGATGCCCAAAAGCCAGGTACTCGTCTTGATGAGGATCCTCAAACCGGCCATGTACCGACCGAAAAATTTGAAATGCCTACTTATTTGAATTTCGGCGCATCCTACGACTTTTATCTTGATGAAAAGCGCTTGAAAAGCGAGGACGATTTACCTAAGCATCGTGCTACCTTGATGGCAAACTTTACATCCAACTCTTTCTATTCCGATTATATCGGTGGGGGTGTGGAGTATGCCTATCAGGAAATGTTCATGATCCGCGCAGCTTACCGTTATGAAAGTGGCATAGGTACCGCACAGTCAAATACATTTTATACAGGAGTGGCTGCGGGCGCTACTATTCAGAAAGGTATAGGCGAAAACGGACCTATACTTGCTCTTGATTATTCTTATCGCCCTACAGCTCGCCCTAACAATGGAGTTCATACTTTTTCTCTTCGTTTAATGACACGCGAGAAAGGCAAGAAGGCTTCTGAGGAATAATTTTATTACTTTTGACATTTGCAACGCTTCTGTTTTCAGCAGAGGCGTTGTATTTTTTTAATTTTTTGACAAGAAAACTGAAAATAGCTATGTCTGGAATAAACTATGTAACTAAAGAGACACTGGATCAGATGAGGGATGAGCTTACGCAGCTAAAGACTACCGGTCGTGCAGAAATTGCGCGGCAAATATCGGAGGCACGCGAGAAGGGCGATCTTAGGGAAAATGCAGAATACGATGCAGCAAAAGAAGCACAGGGACACCATGAAGCTAAAATCGCACAACTTGAAGCGGTAATTGCCTCCGCCAGAATTCTTGAAACCAAAGATATTGATATCAGTAAGGTTTCTGTTTTGAGCAAAGTGAAAGTTACAAATATGGCTACTAAAAAGACGGTGCAGTATCAACTCGTTTCTGAGAAGGAAGCCGATCTGAAAGCAGGAAAGATTTCTGTTACCTCTCCAATTGGTAGAGGTTTGCTTGGCAAAACTGTAGGAGAAGTTGCAGAAGTGACAGCACCGAGCGGCATTCTTAAATTCAGAGTAGAAAACATTTCCATTTAGCGATGTCTTCCATTTTCACCAAGATAGTTAAGGGTGATATTCCTTCTTATAAAATTGCAGAGGACGAACATTTCTTTGCTTTCCTCGACATTTTTCCCTTACAGGAAGGACACGTACTTGTGATTCCGAAAACGGAAGTAGATAAGATTTTTGATGTGGACGATGAATTGTTGCGGGAATGGCTCGTTTTTGCAAAGCCCATTGCAAAGGCAATTGAACGATCCTTTTCCTGCAACCGATGTGGTATAAGTGTAGTTGGTTTAGAAGTGCCTCACGCCCACATGCATCTTGTGCCTATTAACTCTTCTGACGACCTGAATTTTACAAGGGAAAAATTACAACTGAGCCCTGATCGTTTTGAGGAAATACAACAGTTAATTATCGGAAATATTCCGGCACGTCCGTGAATTCTCATTACTACACAATTAACCTCACACATATTCGCTCAATTCCAACCAGCGTAGTTCTTTCTCTTCTAATAGTTCTGTGACTTCTGTAATTCTTGCACTTAGTTTTTGCAGTTCTTCATAGGGAAGATCAGGACTGCCCATCTTTTCCGTAATTGCTGCTTTTTCTTTTTCAAGCGCAGGAATTTCCTTTTCTAATTGTTCAAACTCACGGTGCTCTTTGTAAGAAAGCTTTTTTGATTTCGGATTTCGGATTTCGGGTTTCGGATTTGATATTTCTTCTGACTGGAAATTTGGAATTTGCTCTTTGGAATCTGGAATTTGTTCTTTAGAATATCCTGCTTTTTGTTCCAAACGATACTGTGTATAATTACCCGGAAAATCTCTCACCACGCCATTTCCTTCAAACACAAAAAGATGATCTACCAAACGATCCATAAAATAACGATCGTGCGACACAATCACTAAACAACCCTGAAACTCGCTCAGGAAATTCTCCAGCACAGAAAGCGTAGGAAGATCGAGGTCATTTGTTGGTTCGTCGAGAATAAGAAAGTTCGGATTTCTAAATAAAATAGAAAGCAATTGTAACCTTTTCTTTTCACCGCCGCTCAGCTTCGATAAGTATGTGTATTGCTGCTCGGGTGGAAACAAAAACAGTTGCAAAAACTGCGCAGCGCTCAAACTTCCGCCACCTGCAAGCGGAAAACTTTCAGCAATATTCTTCACGTATTCTATCACCCGCACATCTTCTTTTATCTCCAAACCTTGCTGAGAAAAATTGCCGAAGATCACCGTGTCGCCGATGTTTATTTTGCCGCTGTCTGCCTGTTCGCGGCCTTGCAGTATTTCAAGAAAAGTAGATTTTCCTGCGCCGTTTTTTCCTATTACACCAATGCGTTCTCCTTTTTTAAAAGTATAGTCGAATCCTTTTAAAATTACCTTGTCGCCGTAGCTTTTATAAACCTTTTTCAGCTCTGCAATTTTACCGCCGAGGCGGTTCATTTTCATTTGTAGCTCAATCTTGTTGTCAACTATTTTTTGCTTTGCTACAGCTTCTACTTTATAAAAATTATCTTCTCTGCTTCTCGCTTTTGTAGTACGTGCTTTGGGTTGCTTGCGCATCCATTCAAGCTCTTTTCTGTACTCGTTTCGTGCCTTATCAATAGTGGCCTGCGTACTTTCTATGCGTGCGGTTTTTTTCTCCAGATAGTTTTGATAATCGCCTTTGTATTCATAAAGCTCACTGCCATCAAGCTCCCATATTTCATCGCATACTGCATCGAGAAAATAGCGGTCGTGCGTTACCATGAGCAGCGTCACTTTTTCCTGGTTCAGATAATGCTCCAGCCATTCCACCATTTCTACATCAAGATGGTTGGTAGGTTCATCCATAATTAGCAAAACGTGCTTGTGTTCAAAGCCTATATCAATCAATGTTTGCGCCAACGCTACACGCTTTCTTTGTCCGCCAGATAAAGTAACGATGGGTTGTTGCAGATTATGGATGTTCAGCTTGCCAAGTATCTGTTTCACCTTGGTATCAAAATCCCAGGCGTTCAGTTCATCCATTTTTATGATTGCTTCACCAAGCTTATCTGCATCGTTTTCTTCGCTTACAGCCTCATAATATTTGATGGCATTGATAACCGGATGATCGTGATGAAAAATGTTGTCGAGTACATTAAGCGCTTCGTTGAACTTTGGTTCCTGCTCAAATAAAGCGACGGTAACGTCTTTGTGTATCCAAACTTTTCCATCGTCAGTTGTTTCCCTGCTTGAAAGGATTTTAAGCAATGTAGATTTTCCGCTACCGTTCTTAGCAACAAGCGCAATCTTATCTCCTTCGCTGATGTGAAATGATATTTTTTCAAACAAGAGTTTTACTCCGTAACTCTTGCTGATCCCTTCTGCCGAAACGTAGTGCATTCTATAAAAGTCAAAATGAAAGGGTAAAAATAGTTTGTTTACTACAAGCACGTAGTTAAAAGAAGTAGTTATCGCGATGTTGCTGCTTGTTCATTGGAAAAATAAAGCTTAGGCGAGTGGGTGATAGGAGCAAATTATACAGTGAGAGTTTTCCTCATAGCCACAATTTTTGATTTTCTATCCCTAAAAACGTGTTTCTGTCCCAGATGGTTGGGAAAATTAGAAAGACAGGGACACATTTGCGCCCAATTATGGATTACAACAAGGAATAGATTTAATCACAATTAAAACAAATAAATGAGTAAAACTACCATGACTAAAAATTTCTTACAAAAATCAAAACGGTTTTTCAGGGTCGGCAATGCAGTTTTTCTAATCCCTATGCTGCATGTTGCTCTCTTTTTATTTTTCTCTGTAGGTGCAAAAGCACAGGCCTTACATACATTTGGTATGGGAGCTAATGGACGGTTAGGAACAGGAAGTATTTCCAGTCAATTTAGCCCTTTACAAGTTGGTTGGGTTGTAGGATGGCAGAAAATAAGTTTAGGATCATCACATTCCCTTGCAATTAAAGCGGATGGCACGCTTTGGGCATGGGGCTCTGGAGCAGATGGACGATTAGGCACGGGAAATACTACAGACCAGCTCAACCCCGTGCAAATAGGAACAGGTACCAACTGGCAAAAGGTTAGTGCTGGAGTGACACATTCTCTTGCGATTAAAACAGACGGTACGCTCTGGGCATGGGGCTACGGGTCGGACGGACAATTAGGAACGGGAAATACTACTACGCAACAATTAATTCCCGTACAAATTGGAGCAGCTACTAACTGGCTACATGTAAGTGCAGGCGGTGGGCATTCTCTCGCAATAAAAACAGACGGTACACTGTGGGCTTGGGGTCTAGGGTGGTATGGAGCATTAGGAATAGGAAATACCACACAACAAAACAGCCCTGTACAAGTAGGAACAGCTACCAACTGGCAACAGATTACTGCAGGAGGTAATTATTCTCTTGCTATTAAAACAAATGGCACTCTATGGTCCTGGGGGTTTGGAGGACATGGACGATTGGGCACGGGTAATACCACACAACAAACCAGCCCTGTACAAATAGGAGTAGCTACTAACTGGCAGCAGGTAAGTGCAGGGGAGTCTCATTGCTTAGCCGTAAAAACAGATGGTACACTTTGGAGTTGGGGGAATGGTGCAAATGGACGATTAGGAACAGGAAATACCTCAAATCAATTAAGTCCTGTACAGATAGGCTCTGCTACCAACTGGCAGCAAGTGGGTGCAGGAGAGTCTCATTCTCTTGCCGTAAAAACAGATGGTACGCTTTGGAGCTGGGGTAATGGAGCAAATGGACGATTAGGCACGGGAAATATCACGCAACAAAACAGCCCTGTACAAGTAGGAACAGCTACCAACTGGCTATCAATTAGTGTTGGACAACATCATAGTTCTGCTTTAAGCCAACCACCTGCTTGCCCTACGGGAAATATCGTTTTGAACACACAAACAGAAGTAAGCGACTTTGCTGCAATATATTCTAATTGCACAGCAATACCGGGAGATATGACTATTACAACTGTGGGAGCAAATGTTACAGATCTTTCTCCGCTCAATAATATTGTAAGCATAGGAGGGGAACTTAAAATTTATAATAATCCAGGTTTAATAAATATTGGTTTTGGTAGCTTGACAAGTGTTGGGGATGGGGTGTATGTTGAAAATAATCCAGCGTTAAACAATCTTGATAGTTTTAGCAGTTTGACAACTGTTGGCTCACATCTTCATATCCGGGAGAATGCGTCCTTAACTACAATGAGTGGATTAAGCAATATAGCAAGTGTAGGTGGGTATCTTTATTTTTATGACAATGATGCCTTAACAGATCTAAACGGCTTAAGTAGTTTGGCAACTGTGGGAGCATACGTTTACATAGAAGGAAATGATGCATTATCAGACATTTCAGCTTTGCAGAATACCACATTCCAACCTTCAAGCTCTTTGGGTCTAACCATCAAAAACAATCCGGTTCTGGGAGTTTGCAACATCCCTAATTTCTGTAGCTATCTTGCAAATCCTGCAAGCACACACCCAAGAGATATTTCCGGCAATCTTACTAACTGTTTAAATGAGGTAGCAGTAGTTGCGGCTTGTGCGTCGCCTTGCCCTCCGGGAAATGTTTTTTTACATACACAGGCACAGGTGGACAGCTTTATTGCCCGTTACCCCAACTGTACCCAGATTTCTGGAAATCTATTTGTCGGCGTAACGTCCGGCATCTCTAACATCACGAACCTTTCTCCACTCAATAATATTGACACAGTAACAGGAAATCTCAATATCGAACGAACTGCACTAACCAGTACAAATGGCTTGAACAAATTGTCGAGCGTGCAAGGTTATGTGTATATAGGTCTAAACACTTCCCTGACGCAAATCAGCAATCTTGACAGCTTTGTTTCTATTGGTATGTCACTGAATATCCGTGACAATAGTTCATTAACTGATATGAATGGACTCAGCAATTTATCAACCATAGGAAGTTTTCTTCAAATACTTGGCAATCCGGCGTTGGCTAATGTGAATGGCTTAAGCAGCCTGGCAAGTGTGGGTGCCTTTCTTTTTGTTTATAACAACGATGCTTTAACAGATTTGAACGGCTTAAGCAGTTTGACCACCGTGGGTCAGGATATTGACATACAAGAAAACAATGTACTGGCAAATATTTCTGCTTTGCAGAATACCACATTCCAGCCTACAGGGACTTTTGGTTTAACCATTGTAAACAATCCGGCACTTGCAGCTTGTAGCATGCCAAACTTCTGTAGCTATCTTAAAAATCCTGCGGCTACGCATCCAAGAAATATTTCCGGTAATCTGAGTAATTGCCTGGATGAAGCTGCGGTGATTGCAGCATGTATATTGTCTGTAGAAGACCTTGATAAAACAGATGTAAACGTTTATCCAAATCCAGTACAGGAAATGCTCTATTTTTCTGAAGCTGTTTCCAATGTGCGGGTGGCAGATATGTTGGGAAGAATGGTGCAGCAACAAGCAGCAAAAGGAATGTCGGTTAATCTCTCCGGACTTCCGAACGGCGTGTATATACTTTCCGCCACAACGGATAACGGTAAAACCCTAATGAAAAAGATTGTAAAAGAATAGTTAGTTTTTTTCATCGCGATAAGAAGCCGTCTCAACACAATTTGAGGCGGTTTTCCTTTATAGGCGTATACCTGTTTGGAAGGGCAGTCGTAGTGGTTCATCTAACAAAAAGCAACGCTATAAAATTCAATTTTGACTTTTGAAATAAAAACCGCTATTTTTCTAATCTTAAGAAAACGCGAGCTATATG
The DNA here is from genome assembly GCA_937870855.1 of uncultured Taibaiella sp. Classification (GTDB taxonomy): domain Bacteria; phylum Bacteroidota; class Bacteroidia; order Chitinophagales; family Chitinophagaceae; genus JAFIGV01. Next base: position 4,476 of record CALMWT010000010.1, on the reverse strand, counting down.
ATTATTGGCGTATTGAAAGAGCAGATTCCAGAAACACGCGTTTCGCTTGTGCCGGAAGTAGTTGCTCAATTGGTGAAAATGGGTGTACAGGTTTACATCGAAGATGGGGCAGGAGAGAGCGCTTTCTTCAATAATAAAAGTTATGCAGATGCTGGCGCTTTAATAAAAAGTAGGAATGAGGTTTCGCAGGAATCGGATTTTATCCTAACCATACAGCCCGATAATCTTCCACAATCATTAAAAGCAAACGCCGCAATTCTGGGTGTATATCAGCCATTATTTCACCCTGCTTTGATGCAGCAATTTTCTGATAAAGGATTGACTGTATTTAGCCTTGATACCATTCCGCGAACTACTCGTGCGCAGGCTATGGATGTTCTTAGTTCGCAGGCAAACATTGCCGGTTATAAAGCAGTGCTGCTTGCCGCATTTCAGTACAGTCGTTACTTCCCAATGTTTATGACTGCAGCAGGAAGCATTGCCCCTGCGAAGGTGTTGATACTTGGTGCTGGTGTAGCAGGCTTGCAAGCAATAGCAACTGCTCGTCGTCTTGGGTCGGTAGTAGAAGTGTTTGATACGCGCCCTGCTGTGAAAGAAGAGGTGATGAGCCTCGGGGCAAAATTTGTAGAAGTAGAGGGCGCAGCAGATGCATCGAAAGCAGGAGGTTATGCAGTGGAGCAAAGCGAGGAATTTCAGGCAAAGCAAAAAGCAAAAATTCACGAACATGCCCGCAAAGCAGACATCATCATAACTACTGCACAAATTCCCGGACGGAAAGCGCCAATACTTATCACCAAAGAGATGATTGAAGACATGCGCGCTGGCTCTGTGATTATAGATTTAGCTTCTGTAACCGGCGGCAATACTGAGCTTACAATAAACAATGAAACCATTCTCCATCACGGCGTTACCATCATTGGCAATTCTGCACTCGCGGCAACTATGCCTTCTGATGCAAGTAAACTGTATAGCAAAAATGTGCTGAACTTTCTCAAGCTTATCATCAACAAAGAAGGAGGCATCAACCTTAATTGGGAAGATGATCTTGTGAAAGGAACTTGTATAGCACACGATTGTAAAATCGTGAACGAGCGCATTCAATCATTATTACCTTCAACCGCAAACGCATAAATTTTATGGATAGTATCGCGCAGTTATTTACAGATGCAGCAACGTATCGTTTGCTAACTATTGTTATCCTTTCCATCTTTTTGGGAATAGAAGTTATTTCACGCGTGCCTTCTGTTTTGCATACACCATTGATGAGCGGAGCAAATGCGATTCATGGTGTTGTAATTATCGGTGCTATCATAGTGATGGGACAAGCGCCAACAGATGATTATCTCGCACTGACACTTGGCTTTCTTGCAGTGATATTGGGAACGCTGAATGTTGTTGGGGGATTTGTGGTAACAGACAGAATGCTAGAGATGTTTGATAAGAAGAAAAAGAAGAAGTAAAAACTTCAAATTCCAAATTCCAAATTCCAAATTTCAAGCTCCAAATTCCAAGCTCCAAATTCCAAGCATGAATGATCTCGAAGACAGAACATTAAAGTTTGCAAAGGACGTTAGGGAGTTTTGTAAGCGGTTAAAGCATGATGTCATCACCGTAATTTATATAAAGCAAGTAATTCGTTCCTCATCATCTATTGGTGCCAATTATATAGAAGCAAATGAAAATCTTGGCAAACAAGATTTGATATTGAGACTTCGTATAGCCAGAAAAGAAGCAAAAGAAACAAAGTATGGGCTCGATTTACTGGAAAGCGAAACAGTAAATTCAAGTGTATTGAAAAATGAAGTTGAAGAAATCAGGAAAATTTTATCAGCTATAATCAATAAATTATTGCAGAAGCAAAAACTCTAAATACTGATTTGGTTTTTTGGAATTTACTATGCTTCAATAAAAGCAAACACTCTAAATAGGTTTTGGTTTTTGGAATTTAAAATTTGGAATTTATTATGCTTTTACCACTTAGCTATTTAATCGGATCAATAACCTTCATTGTAGGCTTAAAAATGCTTTCGCATCCCGATAGCGCGCGCAAGGGAAACCTTATTGCTGCTTTCGGAATGACGTTGGCAATTATTGCTACCATCTTTTTATACCGAGATCATAATGGAAACCCGTTGGGTAATTACGCATGGATATTTGGCGGGCTGATAATCGGAAGCATTGTTGGTACGCTCGCCGCTAAAAAAGTGCAAATGACTGCGATGCCGGAAATGGTCAGCCTGTTCAATGGTATGGGTGGCGCTTGTGCCATGCTTATTTCTGTTGTAGAATATCATCACAATCCGGAGCCGTCGGTCGGAATGTTTCTTGTCATTGTGCTCGGAATGATCATCGGAACAGTATCATTTGCAGGAAGTATCATAGCGTGGGGTAAGCTAAATGGAAAAATAAAAGACCGTACAATTCCTGGCGGACAAGCCATCAATTTTATTCTTTTTGCAGGCATCATTGCAATGTCTGTAATGCTTATTGGAGGCTATTCTTCAGCGCCTGCATTGTTCTATGGTATTCTTGCATTAGCTGCTATCTATGGAGTGTTGTTTGTTATGCCTATTGGCGGCGCAGATATGCCTGTGGTAATTTCTTTACTTAATTCATTTACTGGCGTAGCGGCTGCATTTGGCGGTTTTCTTTACGATAATCCGGTAATGCTTACAGGTGGAATCCTTGTAGGTTCGGCTGGTACTATTCTAACAATGCTGATGTGCAAAGCAATGAACCGCTCGTTGAAAAATGTATTGATCGGTTCTTTCGGTGGGCAGAAAGCGGGTGCAAGTAGTGGATCAAAGGAGCAAGGGAATTATAAAGAGATTTCAATGAATGATACTGCGGTGTTGATGGCGTATGCATCCAAAGTAATGATTATTCCGGGTTATGGTCTTGCTGTAGCTCAAGCACAACATGCTTGCCATGAACTGGAAAAAATATTGGAAGATAAGGGTGTGGAAGTAAGCTATGGTATTCATCCAGTGGCAGGGCGTATGCCAGGACACATGAACGTATTGCTTGCAGAAGCAGACGTGCCTTATGAGAAGCTAAAGGAAATGGAAGATGCCAATGATCAGATGGGACAGACAAGTGTAGTATTGATTTTAGGCGCAAATGACGTTGTGAATCCTGCTGCTAAGGAAGATCCTGCAAGTCCTATTTATGGAATGCCTATTCTCGAAGTAGAAAAAGCTGAGCATGTAATAGTGAACAAACGCAGCATGAAACCAGGCTATGCTGGAATAGAAAATGAACTTTTCTTCAAGCCAAAAACTTCAATGCTCTTCGGCGATGCGAAAAAGGTATTGCAGGATTTAGTTGGAGAACTGAAGCTGGTGTAGTTTAGAAAATTCAAATCAACTCTCATGAAAATTCTTTGTTTAATTCTCACCTTTTTTATAAATCAAATTGCATCTGCACAAAACGATTATAACTATCCTGTTAGCAAAGAAACTGGAAAAATAACTTATGAAAAAACACTGCAAGCCAGCGGAAAGAAAGAATTACTTTTTAAAAGAGTAAAACAATTTCTTGCACTTCAAGACTATGGGCGAGTAGTTATGATGACTACGCATTCAGGAAAGCAGTTGAATTCATCTATCATTAAACAACCAATTACTTATGAAGACGTAGAAGAGGGGAAAATTTTTGGGAATGGGTTTTTACCATTTCAATATAGAGGTCATGACTACTTTTTTATTTTTTTTAAGTATAAAATTTACGTCTACGATAATGAGTATCGTTATAATTTTACGGATTTTGTAGTTTATGAAGTAATGGATCCGGGATTTGGTTCTGACAGACGCACAGAAAGTAAAAATTTTCCTCTCGAAGAATTTGTTGACAGGCGAGTATATGATAGAAGCCATCCGGTATTTGTTCAAAGAATAAAAGACCTGAAACATCAATTACGATTGGCCATTGATGGAAATCTGTAGTTAGGATTACATAGTCTATGCTCGTCCATCTAAATAAATCATCTCAGGAAAAAAGTAAAAATGCTTTTAAAAAAGATTTGCAAAAATAATTTTGTTCTCTACCTTTGCCATCCCAATAACAACGGGTAAGTTCTTTAAACGATAAAAATGCCACTTTAGCTCAGCTGGTAGAGCAACTGATTTGTAATCAGTAGGTCGCTGGTTCGATTCCGGCAAGTGGCTCTTGCGAATGTTACATTTTGATGATGAGTTTTGAGTTACCTCTTGGGTACTTCTTTCTTATTCAACATTCAAAACTCAACATTCAGAATTAATTAGCGGGCAGATGGCCGAGTGGCTAAAGGCGACAGACTGTAAATCTGTTCTCTCACGAGTACGGAGGTTCGAATCCTTCTCTGCCCACTTTATTAATGTTGAAATGATACACGGTGAAGGAAGTTTACAGATTCCTTATTATCACATTGTGATATCAAACAAGCGGGAGTAGCTCAGTTGGTAGAGCGACAGCCTTCCAAGCTGTAGGTCGCGGGTT
>CALMWT010000009.1 GCA_937870855.1 uncultured Taibaiella sp. | reverse complement strand
TGCTGATGGTAACTTCTACGAAGAAAGAGGAGAAGTGACGCTGGTGAGGTAAGAGATAATAGCGTAAATAAATAAGCGGCAGCTCGTAATTGAGACTGCCGCTTAATTTTTTTGTTTCTGTTACAGTCCAAACAAAACACCCACATTCAATCTGAGATTTCTATTTGCACCACCATTATCGGTTACATCGAGCAAACCGTGGTAATAGTTCCCATCAAGATTTAGCCAAACTCCTTTTTTCAATTCCACATTTAAGCCTGCACCCGCAGTAATTCCAAGATCTGCATCATCAAAAATATCTTTACCAAATACAGCTTTTACTTCATCGCTATTCAATCGCTCATCATTGAATGACACACGCTCATCTACTTTGTAGGCAAGCGAAGGTCCCGCATAAACTTTTGGGCGAATCTTATTGCCATAGCTACCGAAAAAATAATAGGCTTTAGGAGTGAGCCTTAAGTAAACCGGATTTACAACCAACTCTGTATTCGTAAGGTCGTCTTCCATTTTGAAACCTTCATGAGAAACGGCAAGGTCAGCGCCAAAGCCCCAATGTTCATGTTTGGAATAGATCAACCCAATTCCCAGATTTACCGACGCTTTAAAATCCTGATTGTCCTTTCCACTCACCCAGCTATGCCCGAAACCCACAATAGGCCCCAGCGACATGTATTCTACATTCGAGCGTTTTTTGGTTTGGGCATTTACATTTATGCTTGCGGCAAAAAATAATCCTGTTGCAATAGTCAGAAACTTCTTCATATAGTCATAGTTTTTTGATTGACTATGCCATAATAAAATCTATGCCCGACTATTCAATCACGAACATCTAAACCCAAACAGAAACTATCTATAGCTTGAAAATCACCAGTGTAGCGCCAAACCCATACTTGCCCATGTACTCGTTTCGGAAACTTTTTACATCAGCCATTTCCTTCAGCATTTTATGAACGGCATCTTTCAAAACACCGGTTCCTATTCCGTGTATAATCACCATTCGATCTTGCCTGTGAATGATAGCAAGAAGCAAGTAGCGTTGCAAAGTTTGCAACTGAATATTCATGATCTCGGCACTGCTCAGTTTTTTGTAGTCGGAGATAAGTTGCTCTGCATGAAGATCTAACTCGTATCGCGGCAGTTCGGTAAAGGAAGTGATCTTAGGAGGACGGGCGGAATTAACCAGTCTCTGAGGCGGTTGCAATTTTTTAGTTGCATTTTCTTTCGGCTTCAAAACAAAATCTTCGATCAGTAAATAACTGAAGCTCGGTTCATTTTTCAGCAAGAGCGTGTTGATGTGTTCAAACAATTTTGATGGCTTTATTCGCACCACTCCGTCTTCAGTTTTATGCTCACTATTTCCTGCATCAATAAGTTGCCAATGAAATCTTGGCTGATCATTCATATCGCCGTAGTCTATGCCGTGCAAATAAACATGTCCAAAAGCATGTAAAGCACCTTCAAGCTGAAAATCAGATTGATTGAAAAACTTCACTTCATACCCGAAGCGAATATTTGTGGGCGTTTCGTTGATAAGATAAATCTTAAGCTGCTCCACAATATCCTCCAGATCATTGGCTTTAAACACCGGAATAAACGAAAGGTAAATTCCTTTTGGTAATCGCTTGGCTCGGTGTTTTTCTTTCTCCACCGGCAACTGTTCCGGCAGCGAAGCGGCTTTCTTTTTCTGACTGTTTCGTTCGGTAAACCATTTAAGGTAAGGATGGTCAACCTCATCGGCATAAACGGGAAATTGCGTCCCATTCACATCCACTTCCAACATGTCTTTTCCTATGAAGCCGGTAACAATACCTTCTTCTCCGGTTCGCTTAATAATGATCTTATCTCCGGCGGAAAATTTCATGATTGCCGAAATGTATGATCTTTTAGAAAAGCAACCATTTTTTTAATTGCCTGCCCGCGATGACTTAATTGATTTTTTGTAGATAGAGCAAGCTCTGCAAAAGTTTGATCGAAACTTTCCGGCAAAAATAAAGGATCGTAGCCAAATCCATTTTCACCTCTTGGTTGCTCGGTAATGGAGCCACGACAAATACCTTCAAAGAAATAAACTTCATTTTCCCATTTAAGGCAGAGAACAGCTTTGTAAAATGCACTGCGGTCTATGCTACCATTTAGTGCTTCGAGTAATTTCAGATTGTTGTTCTTATCGCTGCGGGGCAAGCCACCAAAGTAGGCGCTGTGAACACCGGGTTCGCCACCGAGTGCATTCACACAAAGACCGCTATCGTCTGCAAATACGTTTTTACCGCAAAACTGATAAACGGCTTCTGTTTTGGCTAAGGCATTTTGCTCGAACGTGTGAAACGGCTCTTCAATTTCATTGTGAAAACCAATATCATTGAGCGACAATAAACTAATATCCCCGACCAATGCTCTGATCTCCTGAATTTTGCCTGAATTGTTTGAAGCGATAACCAGTTCGTGCATAAGTGCAAAGCTAATTACTACGTTAGACTTTGCCGGTAGCCGGTTATTTATTTGAAATGCTGTGAAAGCCTAAGAAATTTTCTTTTAAGCCTGCTTATTTCTTTTTGAAATAGCGCTCTATTACCCTGCCTATTACGGGTACTAATTTGCGAAACTGTTCGTTGCAGGCAGAAGTCCAGCTATAACGGCGCAATTCAAAATCGGGTTCTGCTTTGATGTGAAACAATGAACCATCATTTAACCTTACTTCATAAATGCTATCGCTTTGCAGGTTGAATCCTAAAACTTCTCCACGGAAATTTGCTTCCTGACATCTTACGCTGAATGGTATTCTATCTAATAATGACATTCTTATCTGGTTTTGCTGTAGGATTTTAAAAAGCCGTGCCATCCCTCCGTTTTCAACCAAAAGTTTTTTCCTGTAAACTGCAAAACTCACCGCAACACCGCTTTAATCCCCACCGAAATGTGCATTCAACCCACACTTTTCCACAGCATATTCACTAAAGCAAAAAAACCACCTCGCTATGAGATGGTTCTTCCTCTATGCTTCAACTTTAAACCTTAGATCTTCCAGCTTTTATTCTGAAAGCGTTCTGCTACTACCAGGTCTTTACTGCCGGGCGTGTATTTATAAAAACCCTCCCCGCTCTTTACGCCGAGGTAGCCAGCCTGCACCATATTCGCCAACAATGTAGCCGGTGCATACTTCTGTGCGCCAAAGCCCATGTGCAGTACATTCATAATGCTGTAGCAAGTGTCCAATCCTATAAAATCTGCAAGCTGCAACGGCCCCATTGGGTGCGCCATACCCAGCTTCATAATCGTATCTATTTCTTCTACGCCTGCCACACCTTCCTGAAGGGCAAGAATTGCCTCATTAATCATAGGAAGAAGGATGCGATTGGAAATAAAACCCGGATAATCGTTTACAATACAAGGCACTTTCCCCAAATACTCCGACAGCGCATAAATAAGGTTCGTCACCTCTTTATCTGTAGCGTAGCCATTTATTACTTCCACCAGTTTCATTACCGGTACGGGGTTCATAAAGTGCATACCTATCACCTTTCCCGGGCGTTTAGTAAAAGAACCGATGCGCGTTATAGAAATAGAAGAAGTATTGGTAGCAAGTATGGTGCGCTCGGGGCAAAGCTTATCAAGCTCCTGAAAAATTTTGATCTTAAGATCTATATTTTCGGTAGCAGCTTCTATTACAATATCGGCATCCTTCACAGCATCGCTCATATCGGTGTAGGTGCTGATGCGGTTTAGCGATTGCGCCTTTTGCTCTTCGCTAATAGCGCTTTTTGCCACCTGGCGATCCATATTTTTACCAATAGTACCTATGGCGCGGTCCAGCGCAGCCTGGTTAATGTCCATCATGTGCACCTCAAACCCGCTTTGCGCAAAAACATGGCATATACCATTGCCCATAGTGCCCGAACCTATTACGGTTACAATCTTTAATTGCTGTAACATACTGCGTGTGTTTTCGTCCATACCGGCATGTTGTATTTTCACCGGTGTTTCCTGAGATTTTACCATTGAAAGAATTTTTTTAAAACGCGACAAGGTAGCATTTTATCGCAAAAAAGACCGTGAAACACAAGCCCTTGCCTACATATTTTTTCTGATGATAAAATTTCTTACCCACGGCTTTCGAAAAACTATTTTTCTAAGAAGATAAGAATACCTTTTCTTTCAAAAAAGCCTTCTGCAAAAAGTAAATTGCGCGGAGAAAACAGAAAAAAACGCGGAGAAATCGTGGAAAAACGCGGAGAAACGCAGCCTCAAAAATACGAAACACAAGTTTCTGGCTTGCTTTTTGCCTTTCGCAGGAAATAAAACTTTCTTCCTGTATGAAAAGCATAAAATACGCACCAGCATTGGCTTTGGCAGCCTTGCTAAGCCTGGGTTTTACCGGCTGTATTATAGATAACGACGACGATTATTACAACCCCAACCCCCACCCGCCCGCTACCTACCAGCAAAGTTTTGATGAAGATTTTGATAAAGACACCCGCGGCTGGACTTTTGACGACCGTGCCGACTCATCTTACGCATTTGTGGCCAACGGGTACTATAAAATGGTAGATTTTTCGCGCCTGGGCAGCAACCATGTGGCGGTAGTAAGCACGGGGGCAAATACGGCAAAAAACTTTTCGATAAAAACAAGGATGAGTACCGACAATGCAATGGGGCTTATCTTTGGCGCGTCGAGCAATACGTATGGCTACTCGTTGTTTATAGATGCTGCGGGGTACTATGCGGTGTATAAAGAGGGTGCAAACCCCGATGCGGTAATAAGCTGGACGCAAAGTGCCAATATAAAAAACGGCTGGAATGATGTGGAGGTGGAGCAGGTAGCCGACTACTGGTATTTTTACATAAATGGGGTAAAGGTGAACCAAACACCGGCGCGTGTGCTGGGGGGATCGGAAATGGGTTTTATGGTGCTGTCCAATACTACAGGTCAGGCAGATTATTTGACGGTGCGTTGGTAAGTTAAGTTTGTGTTTTGTTTTGTTTTTGAATGAAGCGCCCTTTTCTGGGCGTTTATTTTTGTAGCCTTGGTTTTATATCTTAATGCCAGATAAGGACTTCCCCCCAAATAAAGAATTTTTATGAAAAGGCTCATCGTTATTCTATTCGTTTTGGTAAGTGTTACCCATTCGTTTGGGCAGCGCCAAAGGATAGATAGTTTGCTGGGAGCAATAAAAGGCGCATTGCCCGATACTATGCGTATGCGTGTACATTACCAACTGGCAAAAGATTATCTGCACATATCGGGCGACTCGTCTATCTATTATGCCGGTAGTTCTCTTGCGTTTGCCAAAAAATTTAAGCGTGTAAAAATAGAAGCTGAAAGCTACGCTTTGCTGGGAACGAATGAGAAAAACAAAGGCAATTATGAGAAAGCACTGAGCTATCACCTTGCTGCACTGAAAATAAAAGAATCAAACAAAGATGATCATGGACTTGCCATCACTCACAACGACATTGGTGTGCTTTATAAAATAATGGGGCGGTATGATGAGGCACTCGAAAACTATAAAAGATCGAATGAACTATGCAAAAAGGCGGGAGTAGAAAAAGGCATAGCAATGACGTACAACAACATTGGAACTATATACCGCGAAAAAAGAAAACCCGATTCCGCACTTTACTATTATCAGCTCGGTTTGCAGCAATCCGAAAAAATAGGAGACAGCTATAGTATTGCCACATGCCTCAGTAACATAGGAGACATTTATACCGAGAAAGAAAGAGATGCAGAAGCGCTGGTAATTTTTATGCGGTGCCTTACCTACGATAAAACCAATGAAGACAAGACCGGTATGGTAGTTTCCTACAACAATATTTCGAGAGCGCTGGGTACATTGAAAAGATTTGATGAAGCATTTCGCTATTCTGATTCCGCTATTGCACTTACCCTTGCAGAGCAACTTAATCAGGAACGCATCAACACCTATTCTATTCGCTCGGTGGTAGAGGAATGGAGCGGAGACACCAAAGAAGCACTGTTCTATCACCGAAAACTTACTGCACTTAAAGACTCGCTGATGAATGCTGAAACAAATCAGCAGATTTCTGAATTGCAGACGAAATATGAAACTGAAAAAAAGGAACAACAAATAGCCCTTCAGCAATCGGAACTGAAAAAGAAAAACTATCTAATTGGTGGCGCTGTGGGTGTGTTTGCATTATGCATGTTGCTCTTCTATTCCTACTATCGTCGTTATAAATTGCAACAACGCACCCATTTACAAAAGGAAATTATCCGCCAGCAGGAACTTGCCACGCACGCAGTAATAGAAGCAGAAGAAAGAGAGCGCAAAAGAATAGCAAGCGATCTGCATGATGGCGTAGGACAAGTAATGAGCGCTGCAAAAATGAATTTAAGTCTGGTAGGAAGCGAGCTTTCTTTTACGAATGAAGAGCAGAAACATACTTTTGAAAAAGCCATGGCATTGGTAGATGACGGTTGCAGAGAAGTAAGAACGGTATCTCATAATATTATGCCGAATGCGTTGTTGAAATCGGGTCTTTCATCTGCCATTCGTGAGTTTATAAACAAAATAGATCAGCGGGTGATAAAAGTAAATCTCTACACCGAAGGGCTGAATGAACGCATTGACGGAAAAACAGAATCCGTTCTATATCGCATAGTGCAAGAGTGCGTGAACAATGTAATTAAACATGCAGGTGCTACCCAGCTTGATATCTCTCTGATAAAAGAGGAGAATGAAATAAGCCTTACCATAGAAGACAATGGCAAAGGTTTCGATACTTCAGACAAATCGAAGTTTGAGGGCATAGGCATCAAAAACATTCAGAGCCGCGTTGACTATCTGAAAGGAACCGTAGAATGGGATGCTGCACCCGGCAAAGGTTCTGTGGTGATGGTGCATGTGCCCCACTCCTGATTCGCAAAACTATGGCAGGGTTTTTAGGCATGGGCTACTAAAGGCCATGATGAAATTTGCCAGCCATGTTGTTTTCTAAATTTAAGTTGGAAGATGTAAAGCAAGACAGCTTGCAAGTGGAGGAAGACATTTCCTTTGTGCGCAAGGAACTCGTGTTTCAACGGGTAGGTTGGTTCGTAATGTTTGTGGTGCTTGCACTGGGTTGTGTCGGTTTGTTTGGCACAGGCATCCTAAGTCACCGCACAGAAGCAACCGCAAATGCCAAAATTGAATACGAGCGTTTCCTGCGTTTTGACAACAAGACTCAATTAATATTTCGGATCAACAACGCCAATTCATCAACCACAATTGGCATTCCCATCAATTATCTGAGCAAATTCATTGTTGAAAAAATAACCCCTGAGCCACACATTCAGCGGCAAACAAACGGCAGTATGTTTTACGATTTTCATACAGCGGGAAGTTCAGAAATAAGAATGCTGGTCAAGCCAATTACCACCGGAAACTACAAGGCAAATATTGCGGTAAATAGGGACGTAATACAATTAACTCACTTTGTTTATCCATAGCTTATGAATCCCATATTCAGAGGATTAGCCATCTACGTTTTTCTGTTGCTGATTTTCAGAATCACAGGAAAAAGAAGCTTGAGCGAAACCACAACATTCGAATTTGTATTGTTGCTTATTATCAGTGAAACGATACAGCAGGCAATGGTGGGCGAAGACTTTTCTATAACCACAGCGTTTTTGCTTATAATGACGTTAATGGGTGCAGATTTAGTTTTGTCGTTGCTAAAAAACAAATTTAAAACGGTAGATAAAATAACAGAAGGGACACCGGTAATAATAGTTGACAATGGCAAACCCCTGCAACACCGAATGAAGCTTTCGCGGGTAGCAGAAGAAGATGTGCTGAATGCCGCGCGAAGTTCACTCGGACTTGAGCGTATGGAGGAAATAAAATTTGCAGTGCTGGAAAATGATGGGAGTATTTCCATTATTCCATACAAGAATTAATGAACATTTTTATCGCACCTTTTCTCGCAAATAGTCCGAAAAAAAAGGACACATTCGATGTGTCCTTTCAATCAGTTGTAGTGCTACTTTTATTTTATACCCAGCTTAGTTTTTACAAGAGGTAAAATGTTATCGCTGTCTTTTGCATAAAGCAAATTGCCACGGCTCGCATCAAAAACGTAATCGTAATTATTTGCCTTCGCTACATCTTTAATAGCCTTATCCGCCTTCTCAAGTATCGGAGAATATAGTTCTTCTTTTTTCTTGGCTACTTTTTCCTGTGCGCTTTGTTGTGTGCTTTGTATGCGTTCTTCAAGCTGTTGAATTTCCTTAACCTTCACTTCCTTCATGGCTTCAGTCATGGTCTTTTCCTGCCCCTGAAAATCCTGAACTTTCTTTTGATACTCCTTTCCCATTTGCTCAAGCTGATCCTGATAGCTTTTTGCAAACAACTGAAGACTGGAATCTGCCTTTCTAACTTCAGGCATTATGCTGAGGAGTTCGTCTGAATTAATATACCCAAGCTTAGCCTGCGCAAACGCTGCATTACCAATAAACAAACTACAGGCGAGAAATAAAAAGACTTTTTTCATTGACTTATATATTGTGTGATTTTTTTTAAGCTGTGCAAAGTAAATGCCATAATCCCTTTCTTCCAACTAAACTACTTTACCCCCATTAACTTTAACACATCATCGCTACGATCCAATTTCGGATCAGCATAAAAAAGTGTTACTCCACCAGCTTTGTCGAGTACCAGATCGTAGCCTTTTTGCTGCGAAAGTTTTTGCACTGCATTGAACACTCTGTCCTGCACAGGTTTTACAAGCTCCTGGCGTTTTTTGAAAAGATCTCCTTCATAACCAAAATATTTTTTCTGAAGGTCTTTCGCAGCTTTTTCTTTAGACATTATTTCGTCTTCTCTCTTCTTTCTTACTTCATCAGAAAGCATGGCGCGTTCAGCCTGATAAGATTTGTATAGACGATCAATATCAGCCATACGGTTATCTACTTCAGTTTGCCAAGTTTTAGAAAGTGCATCAAGTTTATCCTGAGCATTTTTATAATCGGGTACGCGCTCAAGAATGTATTTTGAATCAACAATGCAATACCTCTGTGCAACTGCTGCAAATGTTCCAGACAGAACAAGCAGTATGCTTAACATCAGTTTTTTCATGTGGGACGATTTTAAAAGGTTGTTTGAAAAATGATAGTTTGAAAATTAATCCGGTTCAAAGCCAAGCATAAAGGTAAACTTAGTGATGTCTCTAAAACTTGTGTTGCCCGATGCTCTGTCGTATCTGTCAAAGCCTATGCCATAGTCAAGCCCTAACAAACCAAACATTGGTAAAAATAACCTAACGCCCACACCTGCCGAACGGTTTAGTTTAAACGGATTGTAGTCTTTGAAACTGTTCCAGGCATTTGCTGCTTCTACGAAAGCGAGGCCATAAATAGTAGATGTAGGACTTAACGAAAATGGGTAACGAATCTCCGCAGTGTACTTGTTGAAGATGGTTGTATTGTTGGCGTATATCTCATAGCCACGATGTGCAATGATGTCTCTTCCTATAAAAAACGACTGTCCTGAAAGTCCGTCGCCGCCCACTTGAAAACGACCGAATGGTGAATGTCCGATATCGGGATTATAGTAACCTAAGAAACCGTATTTCGTAGCAATTTTAAACACAAACTTGCCTGTAACATTTTTGTACCATTCGGCAGTAAAACGATACTTGTGATACTCAATCCAACGGTATTTGTCTTTGATGGTAGCATCAGAAAAATCCTTTCCGCTAAATGCGCTGATGGGGGGTGTAAAAGTTCCGGTGAAACTTATGTTAGAACCGTTTCGCGGATACAAAGGTTGGTCAACTGAATAGCGCGCAATCACAATTCGCAATGCCAGATCGTTTGAGAATCCATCATTAAAATTATCGAGCAGCGAATATTGTTTCAGCTTGTAATTCTTGTAATCTACCCCGATTGTAAAAATGAAATTATCATCCGGCCACTTCAATCTTTTACTCAAAGCCACATTACTTCCCAGCACACGCAGATAGGAAGAATTGGGATCATTGCCCCCGCCTGCGCCTGAGAATTTACTGTAAAGAAATCCGGTAGTCAATGCGTTGGGACGTTTGCCGCCAAGCCAGGGTTCTGTAAATGAAAAATTGAATGAGTTGTAGAATGCTCCGTTAGACTGATAGTTGATTGCGAATTTTTGTCCATCACCAATTGGAAGTGGATCCCAAAATTTTGGTTTTAAAATATTGCGGATCGAGAAATTATTGAAGACGATACCAATGTTTCCATAAAACCTTACACCACCACCAAAGCCGGCAGAAAGTTGTAACTGATCGCTCGATTTTTCTACTACACTATACGCAATATCCACTGTGCCATCTTCCGGGTGCGGAATTGGTTGCATACCTATTTTCTCCTGATCAAAAAAACCAAGATTGGCAATTTCCCGATTGGAGCGTATAAGATCGGCGCGGCTAAATTTATTGCCGGGAATAGTTCGAAGTTCACGGCGAATTACGTGCTCATTTGTTCGGTCGTTTCCAGAAATAGTAATGGTTTTAATTGTTGCTTGTGGACCTTCGGTGATTGCCATTTCATAATTGATCGTATCACCCACTATCGAAGTTTCTCTCGGCTCAATTCTAAAAAACAAATAACCATCGTCCATGTAAAGACTGCTGATGTCTTCACCACCGTCCGGGCTTAATTGAACACCAACTCTTTTGTTCAACAATTCCTGATTATAAACATCGCCCTTTCTTATTGCAAGAATAGAAGCCAAAACCGAATCAGAATATTTAGTGTTGCCACGCCATGTAATATCTCCGAAGTAGTATCTGCGGCCTTCACTCACTTTTAAATCAATATTCAGATTGCCATTGCTTATTGTGTAAACTGTATCATCAATCACAGCGGCATCGCGATAGCCAAGTGAATTGTAGTAATCTACCAGCGATTGTTTATCGTCCTGATATTTTTGTTCGTTGAATTTTGAAGAAGAGAAAATGCCTTTAAAACGGAAATAGGGATCAACGGTTTCCAATGTTTTTGTGATAGAAAGAAAGCCCAGATTTTTTCCGTATTCACTTAGTGTTATTTTATCAGTAGGATAAATGCTCTCCTCATCTGCCCTGTTTAAAGTGAACCTCGGCATTTCTTTGGTGCCGCTAAATGTGCGCTTCAGTCTGCTATCGGATGCTATTTTATTTTCCGCAAAATTTATCTGATTGATCTTTGTTTTATTTCCTTTTTCAATGTCGAAAGTTAGTATCACCGAGTTGGCAACTGTGGTGTCTATCCTTTCACGAACTACAATATTTACTTGTCCAAATCCTTTGTCCACGTAGTATTTCTTAATTCTGCTCACCGCATCGCGCTTTGTGGCATCTGTTACTACTTTCGATTTTACAAGGTTTACTTTGTCTTTAAGTTCGTTTGCCTCGTTCTTCTTAATTCCTTTGAAATTGTAACGACTTAAGCGCGGACGCTCTTCAATATGAATGTCGAGAAAAACTTTATTGTCTATTACTTTAGTTACTGAAATACTTACGTCGGAAAACAAATCCTGCTTCCAAAGATTTTTGATAGCCTTTGCGATACTTTCATCTCCGGGCAGACGCACTTTTTCACCAACCGTAAGACCGGTTACAGCCATTAAAAGGTCTTCATCCAAAAAACGATTTCCTGAAATTGTAATGCCTCCAATTAAGTATTCACTGGGTTTTGCGGGTTCGCTACTTTGTCCTCTGCTTCCCAGTCCTGTTGACTTTCTTTCTTCGCCAGGCATACCGATTTGTGCCTTGAGGGTTGATGCTGAAAAAAGAAATAGGAAAATTATAAAGAAAGGACGCAAAGTCATTTTATGCATGCTGCGGGGAGTTCGTTTGTATTTGTTCACTTGTCTTTCCAAAGCGGCGTTCGCGCTGTTGGTAGTTTAATATTGCTTCCACCAAATGAGGTTTGCGGAAATCAGGCCAATGTACAGGCGTAAAAAACAATTCTGCGTAAGCAAGCTGGTAGAGCAGGTAATTGCTGATTCTGTGCTCTCCGCTGGTGCGGA
Organism: uncultured Taibaiella sp.; assembly: GCA_937870855.1. GTDB lineage: Bacteria > Bacteroidota > Bacteroidia > Chitinophagales > Chitinophagaceae > JAFIGV01. The sequence continues at coordinate 2,714 of CALMWT010000009.1, read as the reverse complement.
TCATCAATTCAGGGTCGGGAAAATCTTTAGTTGTAAGATATTGGTGAAATACAGCATCGTCCACTTCTTCTACATTTATCTTCCCAGCCATTGCGTCTTTCGCTATGTTCTTTGCCGCTTCGATTATCTCCCATCTTGAGCTGTAACTAAGTGCCAGAATTAGGTTTACACCGGTGTTCATTTCAGTAAGCTCTTTGGCTTCATTCAATTCCTTCTGGCATATTTCCGGAAGGCTGTCGAAGTTGCCTATTACATGCAATCTGACGTTGTTCTTTTTTAATTCTTCAATCTCCTTACGAATAGTATTTACCAGCAACTCCATCAAGGCATTTACTTCTGCCTGTGGTCTGTTCCAGTTTTCGGTAGAGAAGGCATAAAGAGTAAGGTAATCAACGCCTATTTCACCACAAGCATTTACTATTTCGCGCACACTCAGCACTCCTTCATGGTGTCCGTAAACACGATCTTCACCCCGCTCTTTTGCCCATCGCCCATTGCCATCCATAATGATAGCGATGTGCTTTGGCAACCTGCTGCGGTCTAATGCCTGATAAACATCCATAACTCTTGTTGTATTCCTTTTTGAAAAGGTGGGCAAAGCTACAAAAATAGACGCTTGGCTTATGTATCAAAATATGGCGTTGACAGTTTAACGGCACTTTAACGGCAAAGCGCTACAGGCTTGCATATCGCAACATTCAGGGGATTTGTTACTTCTCCTTGCAAAATTTTCTCGCTTGTCGAAACACCTTTCTTTTTACAGTTTTTTGAATTTACTTCGCCTTATGATTACAAACTTAAGCAGCAACAATTCTTTGCTCAGCGAATGGGTTAGAGAAATAAGAGACCTGTCGGTACAAAATGACCGAATGCGCTTTCGGCGAAATATGGAACGCTTTGGTGAAATAGCTGCTTATGAAATCAGTAAACAATTGCCCTATAAAGAAGTAACGGTACAAACTTCGCTTGGAGAAGCAACCTGTGTTGAATTGGAACACCAACCGGTACTCGCCACTATTTTGCGCGCAGGAATTCCTTTACATCACGGCTTATTGAATTATTTTGACAAGGGCGATAATTCTTTTATTGCAGCTTACAGAAAACATCATCGCGATGGCACTTTTGAAATAGAACAGCATTATGTTACCAGTCCAAGTATGGAAGGAAGACCATTAATAATTGCCGATCCTATGCTGGCAACAGGCGCTTCATTAGTGCTTGCATTGCGCACGCTCACAGAAAACGAAACGCCTTCACAAATACATATTGTATGTGCCATAGCATGTACTGTTGGTATTGAATATCTGGAACGCCGTTTTCCTAATGCGCACCTCTGGTGCGGCGCAATAGATGATGAGCTGACTGCCCGCGGATACATCGTTCCGGGACTTGGCGATGCAGGCGATCTTGCCTATGGAATGAAACAACAATCTTAGTCCAACTTTATTTCTAAAAACTCTGTCTTGCATAATAAGTAGAATATACTTATTTTGGTTGCAGAATTAAATTTCAACTATCCCAAAAAGTTTATTTCAGATGAAGAAGATATTACTCGGAGTAAGTGCGGCATTGGCAATGACTAGCTCGGTATTCGCACAGGATGCACATTTTACTCAATACTTTGCGTCACCCCTTACGCTAAACCCTGCTCTCACAGGTTTGGTGCAGTGCGATCTTCGTGTTGCCGCCAATTATCGTTCCCAGTGGTCCAGCGTTTCAAACAATCCTTATACTACTGCCTCTTTTTCTTACGACATGGCAACGCTTAAGGGCAAATTGAACAACGGAGACGCATTGGGAATTGGAATTCTTGGCTTGTACGACCGTTCAGGTATTGGAGCACTTACCAATATCAACATTGGCATTTCCGCCGCCTACCACAAAGCGCTGGGAGCCGACAAGAATCACACACTATCGTTGGGTATCCAAGGGGTGCTTGTTCAAAAAAGCATTGACTTTAATAAGCTGAGTTTTGAAGATCAGTATAATCCCGGATCAGGACTTCCTGAATATCAAACAACTGAAAGAATCAGCAATACGGATCTTACCTATCCGGATTTCAACGCAGGACTAATGTATAGCGGCAGAATAAATGAGCACGCTACTGCCTATGCAGGGTTTTCTTATTATCATATTACGCAGCCGGTTGAAACTTTTTTTAAGGCTAATTCCGATAGCACTAAGGAGCACAGGATTCATGCTCGCTATGCAGCCTCTATTGGTGGCTCCTTCGATTTGAATGAAAATGTTCGATTGTATGCGAGTGGTCTTTATCAATCGCAAGCTGCGGCTTCTGAAGTTGTAATTGGCGCAGCAGTAGGCTTTGTACTTAATCCTGGTTACGACAAAGAGTTTCAAAAGAGCACAATATTTTATTTAGGCGGCTGGTATCGTTACGGCGATGCAATTTCTCCTTATGTAGGTCTTGAATGGTCGAAAATGCAACTGGGCATTAGCTACGATATCAACGTTTCAAGTTTCACACCGGCTACGAATGGAAATGGCGCGTATGAATTGTCATTGATCTTTAACGGCTGTATCAACAAGCGCGAAAGAGGTCCGCAATACAATTTTGCTTGTCCTAAATTCTAAATCAAACTCTCTTATAAATAACTAGAAGCTGTCTCGCAAGGACAGCTTCTTTTGTTTGGAGAAAACTTTGCCTCGTCCTAAAATAGGTTGACACAAAAACAGTGTAACCGTTATGAATAAAG
>CALMWT010000008.1 GCA_937870855.1 uncultured Taibaiella sp. | reverse complement strand
CACTACTTCAACTTCCATCAATAAAATCGGTTTACAGTCCGATGTTTTTCCCACAGTCATGAGTCTGGTTTTACCTGGTTTTGTCAATAATACTTTTGGTATTGATCTTATGCGAAACAGCCACCCTTATATTGTGTTTTCCGCAGACGATAAACTTGCGTGCATGAACGACAGTTTGCTTTATGTTTATCGAAACCATGCTGCTGCAAGTTTGTATAAATATCAAAACAACAATACTGCTGACTTTTCTAACGAGCTACCAACAGATGTTACTGCAATGCGCAACGTAGCATTTTCATGGCTGCAAACCTCCGGATGGTTGCTGCGCAATAATAGATCAAAGCTTCAGTGAGCGCTCAAAATATTTCATAAATATTAACTACTGTTTTGTTCGTTACACCAAATAACTCCTAACTTCGTGTCTATTATTTATTTTTTATTTTTTTTACAATGCAAGAAGGTACAGTAAAGTTCTTTAACGAATCAAAGGGCTTCGGTTTCATTAAGCCATCGAATGGTGGTCCAGAAATTTTCGTTCACGTTTCAGGATTGATTGATGAGATCCGCGAAAACGACAAAGTAACTTATGAAGTTCAGAACGGAAAGAAAGGTTTGAATGCCGTGAACGTAAAAGTTATCTAAGTCTGAATCATCATACTAAGGAACTTTAAGAGGTTAAGCAATTAGCCTCTTTTTTTATGCGCTGTATATTCTGTTTCCTCAAAAGAAGAAGTATAACCTGTAATGTTGCGCAAAGCCACGCGCGCAGCAAAACCTGACAGGTTTCCTCATTAGGAAAGAGAATGTCTTTTTTTTCGATTGAAGAAAGGATGGAGGCTGACTTTTGCTTCGACTTGTAACAACTTTTCCAAAAACTGTATTTATAGCTTTAAGCACCTATTTTTGCCCGCAAAAAATACTACCTCCCAATGAATCTTGAATTCAATAAAAATGAGGATGCAATGAAATTGGCGGTTAGCCAGATGAGGCAGCGACATGCACAGGTGTCACTTGGTGGCGGCAAAAAAGCCATTGAAAAAGCACGTGAGAAAAACAAGATGACACCGCGCGAGCGTATTCAATACCTGATTGATAAAGACAGTCAGTTTACAGAAATTGGTTCATTCACCGGTTGGGAAATGTATCAGGAACATGGTGGTTGTCCGGCGGGTGGCACTGTTGGAGGGCTTGGGTATGTAGCTGGTCGTCAGTGTGTGATAGTTGCTAACGACAATACAGTGAAAGCAGGTGCATGGTTTCCGATTAGTGGAAAGAAAAATCTTCGTTTGCAGGAGATAGCCATGGAAAATCATCTTCCCGTTATTTATATAGTGGATAGTGCCGGAGTTTATTTACCAATGCAGGATGAAATATTTCCCGACAAGGAACATTTTGGTCGCATATTCCGCAACAATGCTGTGATGAGCGCTATGGGTATAACACAGATTGCAGCAGTAATGGGAAGTTGTGTTGCAGGCGGGGCGTACTTACCCATTATGAGTGATGAAACATTAATGGTGGAAGGAAATGGTTCTATTTTTCTTGCTGGCCCTTATCTGGTAAAAGCAGCAGTGGGTGAAGACATAGATATCCAAACGCTGGGCGGCGCTAAAACCCATACTGAAGTAAGTGGAATTGCCGATTATAAATTTGATACCGAGCAGCAGTGCCTGGATCAGGTGCGCCGCATTATGGATAAGATTGGGCATCATAAAGAAAATGCAGGCTTTGACCGGATTGCCGCTAAAGCACCGGCAAAAGATGTAAAAGAGATATACGGAATTGTAAGCGCAGATAATTCCAAAACTTATGATGTGGTAAATGTGATAGAATGTATTGTGGATGCAGACAGCTTCGATCAGTTTAAAGAAGACTATGGAAAAACAATTGTTTGTGGCTATGGAAGAGTTGACGGATGGGCGGTAGGTATCGTTGCAAATCAGCGCAAGATTGTGAAAAGCGGAAAGGGGGAAATGCAGATGGGCGGTGTGATCTATAATGATAGTGCAGACAAAGCAGCGCGTTTTATTCAAAACTGCAATCAGAAAAAAATCCCGTTGGTTTTCCTGCAAGATGTAACCGGTTTTATGGTAGGTAGCCGCAGCGAACATTCGGGCATAATTAAAGACGGCGCAAAATTGGTAAATGCAGTTGCCAATTCTATAGTTCCCAAGATCACGATCATTACCGGAAATTCTTATGGAGCGGGCAACTATGCTATGTGTGGTAAGGCTTACGATCCACGATTTATATACGCATGGCCAAATGCTAAAATAGCTGTGATGGGAGGCGAACAGGCTGCAAAAACACTATTGCAAATTCAGGTTGCATCTTTGAAAGCAAAAGGAGAAGTGATTGATCCTGAAAAAGAAAAGGCATTGCTGAAAGAAATCACCGACAGATACACCGCTCAAACTTCATCTTACTATGCAGCGGCGCGTTTGTGGGTAGATGAAATTATTGATCCGGCGGAAACAAGAAGAGTAATTTCAGAAGGCATTAAAGCGGCCAACCATGCACCGATTGAAAAAGAGTGGAGGAGTGGGGTGTTTCAGGTGTAATTGCAGTTTTGAACATTCATCCTGAAAAGCATAAAAAAACAGAAGCCGTTCTTATCGAGCGGCTTCTTTATTGTCAGTGTTTTTAAATTATTTGGTGCCGTTTAAAGGCGCACCTACAGCAATATCACATCTGTGTCCCTGTTCGCCATGAGCAGGGTTAGTGCCAGAGGCTGGCGTAGTACCAGGCTGGCTTTGATTTGTTTTTTGCACTTCCTTTGCCGCAGGAGTTACAGTTACTCCAGCGTTAGGTTGCTGTGCGTTAGCAGGAGCGCCATCGAGTGGAGCGCCCTCAGCTATATCGCATCGGTGACTGGGCTGTCCGTGCGGAGGGTTTACACCTGCTGCTGTTTTAGCGGCTTGCGTTGCCGGTGCTGTTACCGATTGCGGTGTGCTTCCTGATGGAGTAGCTACCGGTGTGATAGATCCACCCAGTGCTGCGGCAGAGCCTGGAGCAGCAGATGTTGCTGTGTTGAGCAACATAGCATCTTCTTCAGAGGTCGTTTTCGGCTCGTTTGAATCGCAAGCCGTAAAAGAAAGAATGGCCAGCATACTGGCAGAAAACAAAAGTTTCATCATAAAATTTTATTGGAAATAGAATGGACAAAGCTATGAAAGCAAGGCAAGAAGGTTTGTTAAATCCCCTATCAGTTTAGACGATGTGTGTATTCTTGTGCACTTATTTTCCTAAAACAGTAAACTTCAATTGCACTTGTAAATATCTTCTGTCAAAAAACTGACTGCCGCCGTTCACAAAATTGTTGATGCCTTCGCGGTAAAGTACCCCGGCTTTTAATCGTTTAGAAAGCGACACTTCTGTTTTGCCTGTCAAACCAATATCCGTACCCGGTATTGTTTTTTCAGTCTCTTCATTTATCTGCACCAAAAGATCATCTCCGTTTATCATGCGCTGCACATCTGCCCCTACACCAAGTGACACATTCTTTAACACCTGATAGCCCACAGTGGGGTTGAAAGCAACATAAACAAGGTTAGCGTCTTTGTACTCAATGGGCGCTTTATTGGCTGTTGCAAATTGTTGCTGTTGGTGTGTAAATGTTTGGCTGGTATTATTATTTACAAAAGCCAAATCACCCTCCACAAAAAATTTCCTTCCCAATTTTTGTTTTGCGTTTACGCCAGCCATGTAGCCGGTGTTCATTGAACCATAATTCATTCCGCCTGTAAGGCTAAGAAAAGTTTTTCCTGCTTGTTTCGGTATTGGCTCATAAACATGCTCAACCGGTTGGAAAAAAGGATTTGTAATAGTTTCCTTTTGAGCGATGCCATTTACAACTTCATTCTTTTTTTCTTTAAAATCTGAATGTTCATTAGTAGTTACACTCGGCATAGGTTCGGTAGTTGTGATAGGATACTCGATGTTTTCTGAAGGTGTAAAAGTTGAGTTGCTGGCAAGAGGCGTACTATTTTGTTTACGATGATTGTTTATAGGAACAGAAGGATTTCTATGAGCAATTGGTGGAGTGGTAATAGGTTCTTGTTGTAAAACGGGTTGGAAGGATTGTTGGTTTTGTGAAATGGTCGGTTGCGAGGAATTTTGTTTTGCAGATGCAATTTTTTCTACCTCTTTGTTTTGCGATTGATAATACCAAGCAACACCGCTCACTGTAATTGCCAGTGCCGCAGCAATGCCGGTAATCTTCATCCACGGAAAAGGAATAGCCTTGCGGGAATTATTTGCAGGAAGCTGCTTTGCAAGTTGCTCCCATCCTGCATGGTTGTAAGCAAACTCATGCTGGTCAAATTTTTCATTTAAGAGTTTGTCAAACTCGTTTTTGCTCATACATTTTTGGTTCAGCGTTCACTGATTTCAATTTTTTCTGAAGCAGGTTTCGTGCATGATGCAGATGCCAGGACGACGTGCTTTCGCTAATGTCGAGCATCGTACCGATCTCTTTATGAGAAAAACCATCAAACACATAAAGGTTAAAAACTGTTTTTGATACCGGTGGTAGGGTTTGAATCATTCCAAGCAGTTCTTTAAACTCTAAATGATGAACAGCTTGTGTACTTACTTCTATATTTCCTTCCTCTGGCATTGAAGCTGCATAACTAATCTGCATTGCATTTTTTAGTTGCTTACTCTTCAAATAATCGAGGCAGGTATTTACCACTATTCTTTTCATCCATCCTTCAAAAGAGCCTGACTGCCGAAAGCCATTTATATTGTTGAATATTCTGAGAAAGCCATCATTCAAAAGCTGCTCTGCATCTTCCATGCTTTTGGCATACCGCGCGCATATTTTCAGAAACAAACTGTAATAGTGTTTGTACAGATATTCCTGATACACCCGGTCATTATCCTGGCAGCCTTTTATTATTTCCTTTTCTGAATATAAGGGCATTGGAGCGATTGCATTGGCTTTCTAAAAACGCGGTTCGTCCAAAGTTATTATTGTTTTAACCCAAATAATTCAAACACAATTAAAATAAAGTAACTATTGCCAGAAGCGTAATTAAAGAACTTAGATAGAGCGTAATTTTTACAGAAGCATCATTGCGTACTACTTCTGCTCTGAAAGGTTGACCAACTGTTATCATTGCACGTCTTTTAATTTTTAAAACCAACGGGGTTTAAACATCAGACGAGGGTTTAAGAAAATATCTTGGGTCTCTAAAACAATATTTTTTTTCTCAGGAAAGCCACGCATATACCACTCACCGCGCTTTTCCGTTATTACTGTATCTTTCACACCATTAGAAACCACTTAAAGAATACAGGTTGCGGAGTTTTCCGGCGTGGATATTTTTGCTTTTCATACTCATCTTTTCTTCGACAAAGCTTTGTGCGCAGTCTGGAGCATCTTCTCCTTTCTCTAATCTCCGCTACAAAACCATAGCAATACAAGATTCTTTAAAAATAGATTCCCTCTCAGTTTCACCGGGTTCTCTAACAGTTGCAGATATAAGCGATTCCAACTACTATTTTTTCCCGGAAAGTTCCTTGCTTGTTTGGAAAAATAAACCTCTCATAGATTCGATTCATGTGCGTTACCGTGTACTTCCTATTGCTTTAACTCATGTTTACAGCCATAAGAGTACAAGATTGGTTGATTCAAATAGAGTGTCGTTGATTTACAAGTTTGAAGAAAATACAGGCGGAAATTTTGTAAACTTCAACCAACTCGAATACAATGGTAGTTATGGGCGAAGTATTTCGCTTGGCAACAATCAGGATGTGGTACTCAATTCGCAATTTAACCTACAGGTGAATGGCTATATTCTGGACAGTATAAAACTCGAAGCTGCGATAACTGATAATACAATTCCTTTTCAGCCGGAAGGAAACACACAACGCTTGCAGGAGTTTGATCAGATTTACATTCGTCTCTCTAAAAACCGTCATCTTTTACAACTCGGCGATTACAACCTTGAAAGTCCACCCGGCTATTTTCTGAAATTTTTCAAACGTGTGCAGGGCATTTATTATGAAACTGCTTTTAACCTTAGCAAAACCACAACCAACAAAGTAGGCTTGAGTGGTTCGGTATCGAAAGGGCAATTTGCAAGAAACATTTTTCAGGGACAGGAAGGCAATCAAGGACCTTATAAACTTACCGGAAACAATGGCGAACAATTTTTCATAGTGCTTGCCGGAACAGAGCGCGTGTATGTTGACAACGTACTGATGGAACGGGGCGAAAATGCAGACTACATAATTAATTACAACACTGCGGAGCTTCGCTTTATGCCACGAAGAATGATCACAAAAGATTCGAGAATACAAGTAGAATTTGAGTATCAGGATCGTAATTATCTCAACTCACTTATCTATGGTTTTGACGAATTGCAAATTGGAAAGAAACTGAATATTCGTTTCAATGCTTACTCAAATCAGGATGCAAAAAATCAATCGTTTTTACAAACACTTAGTGGCGAGCAAAAAAGATTTTTAGGAACCATTGGGGACTCCATTCAAAATGCGTTTTATCCAAACATTGCTTTAGACAGCTTTGCCCCCAATAAAATTTTGTATAGGATAATGGACACCGTAGTGAACGGAATAATCTATGACTCTGTTTTCGTTTACTCCACAAATCCCGACAGTGCTATTTACAACCTTTCGTTTTCTTTTGTTGGAGAAGGGAAGGGCAATTACATCATTTCATCGCGCAATGCCAATGGTCGTGTTTACGATTGGGTAGCGCCGGTAAATGGAAGGAGTGTCGGAAATTTTGCGCCGGTACAATTATTAGTAACTCCCAAAAAACAACAGGTATTTATTCTTACCACCAACTACCAGATAGACTCCTTAAAAAACCTGAATGTAGAAGTAGGTGCGAGCAACGTAGATCCCAATTTGTTTTCAAAAAAAGATGATAATACTCACTGGGGTCTTGCCACAAAAATCAATTATCATGAACAACGATTTCTAGGTAAAAAGGATACACTCGGAAAGCGAAAATGGAATTGGCAAAATCATCTTTCTTACGAGTATGTGCAAGATCGCTTTAGGGGAATTGCGCCTTTTAGAAATGTGGAATTTGGCAGAGACTGGAATGTGCCCGCAATTGGTGCAAAACCGGATGAACATTTGATTTACGCAACTACCAGACTGCGTCATCAACTGCTCGGAAATGTGGGTTACAATTTTTCGTTTTATCAGCGAGGATCAGAGTACGCAGGCTATAGAAATATTCTTTCCTACGATTATTTGCATAAGAGAATAAAAGCAGGATTTGTAGCTAATGTTTTAAATGCTACCGATACTTTTCAGCGTTCAAATTTTTATCGCCCTGTTGCGTATGGTGAGTTTCATTTTAAAGAATTAATGAACACATTTATTGGCGGCAGGTACGAATTGGAACACAATGAAATAAGAAGTAAACAACGCGATACCTTACTGCCCACAGCTTTTTCATTCGATGTGATTACTGCTTATCTCAAAACTTCAGAAACTCAAAAGACAAGATGGAGTCTTTCTTATTTTACGCGCAGAGACAGGCTTCCCCAAAGCAATCAATTTGTTCAACGCAATCACAGCAATAATATTGATTTGAAGTTGGGATTTTCCCAATGGAAAAACCATCTTATTAATTTCACCGGTACTTATCGCCAACTGAAAATTGACGATACAGTAAGCGGAATAAATTTGCGCCCGGAAGAAACACTGCTTGGAAGATTGGAGTACACTGGCAATATGCTAAAGAATGTGGTTTCTGTAAACACACTCTACGAATTTGGCTCCGGGCAAGAACAAAAACGATCTTACACTTTTATTGAAGTTCCCGCCGGACAAGGACTTTACACCTGGATTGATTATAATGGAGATGGCGTGCAGCAAGTAAACGAATTTGAGATTGCTTTGTATCAGGATCAGAAAAAATACCTCAAAATATTTACGCCCACCAATGATTATGTGAAAGTAAACTACGTGAATTTCAACTTTAGTCTCATGCTCGAACCTTCTTATTTCTGGCAGGGAAAATCTATTGCGGGGTTTAGGAAATTTGCGTCAAGATTTTCTTCTCAAACATCTTTGCAAATCAGTAATCGCCTGTTGGCAGATGAGGGTATCCGCGCGTACAATCCGTTTATAAATGTGCTGGAAGATGCCTCCATAATTCTTACCAATAATTCTCTTAGTCAATCTTTTTATTTTAACCGTAGCAATGCACGTTGGGGTGGTGATTACAATCTTTTATACAATGCCGGAAAACAACTCTTAGTTTATGGTGTAGAAGGAAATCTCAGTCAACAACATTTATACAAACTTCGCTGGAATATTATACGCCCGCTCACCCTACAACTAATGGCACGTAATGGACAACGCTCCTATAATTCTGCGCTCGACGATAACAGAACTTATACTGTACACAATGTATCGGGTGAGCCAACAATTACATGGCTGCATCGTTCGGTGTTGCGCGTTACAGGAGGATTTAAGTATGAAGAGCGAAATAATGCTGCAATATATGGCGGCGAGAAAGCGGAAATAAAAAGCATAAATCTTGACTTTCGTTACAGCAAACCTACGCTTGGTGTTATTCAACTTCGTGGTACTTATTCTGGTATCGAATTCAATGGAAAAACTTCAGACCCGGTTGCGTTTATAATGCTGGATGCGCTACAACAGGGAAGCAACTACCTCTGGTATATGAACTGGGAACGTAGGGTGGGGAAAGGTCTTGAATTATCTCTGGAGTATGAAGGACGAAAGCCGGGTGCAGGAAATATTATTCACACAGGCAGAATGAGTGTAAGGGCAATTTTGTAAACTACACTCACATCTTGAATCTGACGTTTGGGAGTATGAGGCATTGTTTTTATTTCATTTAAATAGTGCGACTTTTGAAACATATTCATGCCTGATGATAGAAGTAAAGAACATAAGAAAAAGCTTTGGAGATAAAATAGTGCTCGATGATGTATCGGCAATAATGGAGCCTGGCAAAACAAATCTGATAATTGGCTCAAGTGGTAGTGGTAAGACTGTTTTTATGAAGTGTATGGTGGGCTTGCTAAAACCCGATAGCGGAAGTATTTTCTATGAAGGAAAGGATATGATGAACATGGACCCGCAAGACCTCAAAGAAATACGCACCCAGATAGGAATGTTATTTCAGGGTTCGGCGCTGTTTGATAGTATGACGGTGGAGCGAAATGTTCGGTTTCCATTAGACATGTTTACCAAAATGACGCGGAAGCAAAAGCTGAATAAAGTAAATGAGGTGTTGTCGCGGGTAAATCTTGAAGGGGCAAACAAAAAATTTCCAGCAGAGATAAGTGGCGGTATGAAAAAACGTGTGGCACTGGCGCGTGCATTAGTTCTTAATCCCAAATATCTTTTTTGCGATGAGCCAAATTCAGGTCTTGATCCGCAAACCTCATTGGTGATTGACAAGCTGATTAGTGAGTTGACCCTTGAATACCAAATGACCACCGTTATCAATACCCACGACATGAATACGGTAATGGAGAGCGGCGATCATATTGTGTACATGCACCTTGGAAAAAAGAAATGGGAAGGGTCGAACAAAGACATCATTTTCAGTGAAGACAAGGATCTGAATGCGTTTATTTTCGCGTCCGATTTTTTACATAAAGCTAAAGAGATGAGTAAACTTGAGGCATCTGGTAAAATGTAGTTTTGATAATGGGGGGAAAAGAGGGTGAAAAAAATTGTCACAAAAAAGTTTGGATTTATTTTTTTTGTTCCTAACTTGGATTCATTAAACGAAAAAAGCCGGTAGAAACCGGCCTTCTAATCTAGAATTGATTACCCATTACATCTTTAGTATCTCTTTAAGAGTGCTGTTATCAAACGGCACTTTTTATTTTTATAACGTTCTTATTTCTGAATTTTTCTAAACCATGCTGCTGTTCTGATTATAAGACTTAGCGCAATAAAAAAAGGTTTGGTAGGGAGATTCAAAAAACTTTCTTAAAGGCTAAATGTCAGTCAAATATGCACCAGCAGCGCATTGCGGGGCAAAGCTAACAATGAATTTGCGATTGAGCGCATTTAATTTATTTTTGCCGCGCACATTTTACAATTAATTAAGAAAAGCTCATGGCAGTATTAGTAGATAAAAATTCAAAGGTAGTCGTACAAGGTTTTACAGGGACAGAAGGAACTTTTCATGCAACCCAAATGATTGAATACGGAACTAAAGTGGTGGGAGGTGTAACTCCCGGAAAAGGGGGGTCTCAACATCTCGATCGTCCGGTATTTAACACCGTGGCCGATGCAGTAAAAACAACAGGTGCTGACGTGTCCATAATATTTGTTCCGCCGGCATTTGCGGCCGATGCAATAATGGAAGCATCCGATGCGGGAATCAAAGTGATTATTTGCATTACAGAGGGAATTCCTGTGCAGGATATGGTTAAAGCACGTGAGTATATAAAAGGAAAAGATTGCCGTTTGATTGGACCTAACTGTCCGGGTGTGATTACTGCCGACGAGGCGAAAGTTGGCATCATGCCGGGTTTTGTCTTTAAGGCTGGTCGCATTGGCATTGTTTCAAAATCAGGTACACTTACTTACGAAGCAGCCGACCAAACTGTAAAAGCAGGACTAGGTATTTCTACAGCCATAGGAATTGGCGGAGATCCGATTATCGGCACTACCACGCGCGAAGCTGTGGAATTGTTGATGAATGATCCTGAAACTGATGGAATCATTATGATCGGGGAGATTGGTGGTAATATGGAAGCTGAAGCAGCGCAATGGCTGAGGGATAATATGCGCAAGCCTGTAGTAGGTTTTATAGCAGGGCAGACTGCTCCTCCTGGTCGTCGTATGGGCCACGCGGGTGCTATTATTGGCGGTGCGGATGATACCGCTGCTGCAAAAATGAAAATAATGAGCGAGTGTGGAATTCATGTAGTGGAAAGTCCCGCAAACATCGGCAAGATGATGGCTGAAGTATTGCAGAAAGAAACCGTTGCGTAGTCTTCATAAACTGGTTGTATTTTTTTAGGGTTGTCAATTGGCAACCTTAAATTTTGCAGCCTAAATAAATTATTCAGAGTGCTTTTCTCCTGATTTTATTCCATTAATTTAGCAACGTACTCATACCCTTGTGTTTATGCGTGTTTTCCTTCTTGCTCTTCTATCTTTTCTCTCCATTTCTTTAAGTGCCAAAAATCAATATAGTTCAACTGATACCAACCGAATTAATAAGATGGTTCGGGACATTGAGATATTGATTTCCTCCAACAGAGATAGTGCCTTAGTGTTGACCCGTATTGCGTACGAACAATCTACAAAGCTTGGTTATAAACAAGGAATAGCGGATGCAGGATGGTTGTTGGGATCTTATGAAATGCACAATAGCCGTCATGAGGAAGCGCTCAAATATTACCAGCGGAGCATGGAAGTTTATCGAGAGTTCAATCAGCAGGATAAACTCGCGGAGGTTTACATACTTGTCGGTATCAATGATGCCATGCAAAACAAATCTTCAACTGCACTTTCCTGGTTTTTGAAGGCATTGGAGATTGCTCAAAAATTGAACGACGATAGAAAGATTGCCGATATTAATTACAAAATCGGAATAGTGTACGGGCAAGTAAATGATTGGAAAAATGCTACCCTTTATTCAGAGCGCTCCCTTACTTATGCACAGCGTCGCAATGATGTAAAAATGCTTGAAATTGTTTATAATAATCTGGGAGTGCTATACGGGCAAATGAAGAATTACGATAAAGCACTTGAGGTGTTGAAAGCGGCGCGTTCTTTGGTACATGATGAAAACACTGCAAGAGCGCTTCCTGACATTTATCAAAACATGGGTACGGCATTGTTGGAAAAAGGTCAGTTTGAGCTTGCCAAAACTTACCTTGATAGTGCCTTAGTTTTTCACACCAACACACAATATCCCAAAGGAATTGCAACTACTTCATTGGTCATGGCTGAACTGTTGATCAAACAGAAGAACTACGGCGAGGCATACGGTTATTTGGAACGCGGTATGCAACTTACGGGTGAGGCAGATGACAAGAGTTCGCTTTATGATGCCAATGTTTTGTTGCACAAAATTTATACAGGGCAGGGAAAATATCGTGATGCCGCAATGTTGTTTGATACCATTATGGCTTTGCAGAAAATTGTTGAAAATGCAGAAGAGCGAACACGGGTGGAGCAAGTAAGTATGGCTGTAGAAATACAGAAAGCACAAGATGCAGTAGAAACGATAGCCGCGGAAAACGATGCTAAAACCTGGCAGCGCAATCTTTTTATATTGGCTACTTTTTTCACCCTTGTTATTGTGGTAATAGGGAGCACTGCAATGATACAGATTCGGAAAAAGAATCGGCAACTTACCACCCAGAAAGCTGACCTTACTGCTGCCAATGAAATGAAGGATAAAGTATTTGCTGTCATTAGTCACGATTTGCGCAGCCCCCTCAACAGTCTCATCGGATCGCTCGAATTGCTTGAGGCAAATGTGCTTGATGAAAAAGAAGAGCGCATTTTGCTAAATAACCTTCATCTTTCTGCATCCGCCACTTTAGAAACATTAGATAATCTTCTACACTGGGGATCAGGGCAATTTAAAAATGAAGTAGCGCATCAGGAAGCAGTGGATGTAAACATGCTTGCCGAACAAACGCAAAGACTGCTGAACAATGTAGCCGCACATAAGTCTGTGAATCTGGTGCACAAAATAGAAGACGTTTGTATTGCCCGTTTCGACAAAGCGCAACTTGCATTTATCATGCGCAACCTAATGGTGAACGCTATAAAGTTTTCTCATGAAGGGCAAGATGTAGAATTGCATGGAAGAAAGGAAAATGACCGGATTATTTTGCAGGTGAAAGATCAGGGCATTGGCATGTCGGAAGAAACGAGAAAGAGATTGTTTCATGCTAACGACCGCGTAACCGAGCGTGGCACGGCCGGCGAGCGTGGAGTAGGACTGGGCTTAGTGCTCATCAATGAGTTTCTTAACAAGAACAATGGTACAATTACCGTAAGCAGCAAAGAGGGAAAAGGTTCGTGTTTTGAAGTAATAATTCCTGCCGTTTAGTTTTATTCAATAGGCTCACCCGCGCGCAGTTTGTTAGATAAAGAAAGAGTTTAGCCTGTGCTACACTTAACTTTACGTCGCTTCTATTTTATGGAAAACATCTATTGCATCAGCGGACTTGGAGCAGACGAAAGGATTTTTAAGAAATTAAAAGTTAAGGGTGTCAACTTCATTTATCTGCCCTGGGTATCGTTCGATAAGCATGATGAACTTCCCTGCTATGCACAAAAGATGGCATCGCAAATACCTGAAAATAATCCTACCATTTTAGGTCTTTCTTTTGGGGGAATGCTTGCAACTGAAATAGCATTGCAACGTAAAGTGAAAAAAGTTTTTCTTGTTTCGAGCATAAAAGGAAAACATGAACTTCCCAAAATTAGCAGCGTGCTCAAATACCTTATTTCGATTGACGCTATTCCTTATGGACTGTTCAAAAAGCCCAATAAAATATTGTATGAACGTTTCGGAGCCGAGACGGAAGAAGAAAAGCAAATGCTTGCAGCTATTATGAAAGATACAGACCCTTCATTTCTCGCTTGGGCATTCAAGGCTATTCTTCATTGGCAAAATACCATAGTGCCCGATAACATTGTTCATATTCACGGCACTAAAGACAAGATACTACAGCCCGCATACGTGGAGGCTACGCACTGGCTGCGGAATGGTACACACATGATGGTGTACAACAGAGCAGACGAAGTAAGCGCATTAATTTCGAGTCATATTCAGTTGTAATGCTTTTTTTGAAAAGATTTGATACACCCGTTGGAGAGATGTTGGGAGCCGCAACCGACGAAGGCCTTTGTATATTCGATTACGCGCACCGGAAAATGATAGGTACTATCTTGAGCAGAGTTCAAACCCGGCTGCAAACAAAAGCAATAGAAGGAGATCATCAACACTTCGATGCTTTAGAAAAACAACTGGAAGAATATCTCAATGGCTCCCGGCAACAATTCACGCTGCCTCTTCATTTAATCGGATCAAACTTTCAGGTAAGCGTATGGCGAGCATTGCAACAGATTCCATACGGAGAAACGCGTTCTTACAAAAAACAATCAATAGCGCTTGGTGATGAAAATGCCGTGCGCGCAGTTGCACGTGCAAATGGTGAAAACGGAATTGCAATTATTGTCCCTTGTCATAGAGTAATTGGCGAAAGCGGATCGCTTGTCGGTTACAGTGGTGGTGTTCGCATCAAACAATGGTTGTTGGAGCATGAAAAAACTCACGCAGGTAGTCTAATACAACGTCTCTTATTCGAGATATAGCGGGAATGTTAAAGTAGCTGAAAGCCCCGTAAACACTGCATTTACAGCTATTATTTTCTTTACTTTTGTATGGACTACCTGAGCCGGGTTATCGCTCCGTTTCGCACGGGGAGGAAAGTCCGGACAGCCCAGAGCAGCGCACCACCTAACGGGTGGGGGACGTGCAAACGCCTACAGAAAGTGCCACAGAAAATAACCGTCTCGTTGGAAACAATAAGATAAGGGTGAAAATGTAGGGTAAGAGCCTACGCAATATGTTGGTAACAGGATATTGGGGTAAACCTTGCGCGCTGAAATGCCAAATAGGCAATCGTTCCGAAAGGAGG
>CALMWT010000007.1 GCA_937870855.1 uncultured Taibaiella sp. | reverse complement strand
AAAAAAATGAAGCCGCCTTTCAGTTCATAGTCTTTAATGTCGGGAAGGTTCAGCCTGTTTTTTCCTGTGATGGCTGCGCGCCAAATGCTTTTCTCTTTTCTCTTATTCGAGAGCAGAGAAAATGTATCGGTAAGATCATGATCGTCATAAAACAACCTCCCTTTCACAAAGCCTAAAATAGGTCTGCGCACACCCTCCAGTGTAGCAGTCATAAATAGTTTTTGCTGTTTGCTTTTCGTTTCTTCATTTGCAAAACTTACTTGCAGTTTTACATCTTTGGAATTTTTAAGCCACAGATAATACGCCCAGCTAATAAGCGTGCTAAGAATAGAAAGTGCCACAATAGCGAGCAAAAACCAAAACGCCATTTTGGCCATCAACAATATGAACGGCAAAAAAGGTGCAGGTTCTTCAAATTCTTTGGGTAGTGGTTTATAAAGCAGTTTGTAAGCAACGATAACAGCGGCTGCGCATAAAAAGGTATTGACGGTAAAAGGAAAATATTGGAAATAGTATTTTAAGTGTCGCTTGGTCTTCTTCCAGTTCATATAAGCAGATCAGTTCCTTTCTTTTTATTGAAAATAGCTAATTGACTTTCAATGACACGTTAAAATCCCACGGAAATTTTCTTGAATTTAAAAGCTATTCTTATTAAGTTTAAAGTTCAGTGATTATTGATTACCCAAAACTATACACATGAAGCAACTACTCTTTCTAATTATTCTTGCGTTATTAAGCATAGCAGGGTATGCTTAGCGCGAAGAAAATGCAGTAAGAATCTTTAGCATTATGAACTAAAAAAGCAGGCATGCGGCCTGCTTTTCTCTTTACAGGGATTGCTTTCTAATGTTGCACCAATAATTTACGGGTTATGGTTTGTTCGTTTGTTTTAAAACGAAGCTGATACATACCATTGTGTAGATCTCCAATATTGAACTCGTAGGCTGCGTAGCCTTTTTTCATAGGGGAATGAACTAATAACGTTTTCGCTAATTTTCCGTCGAGGGTAATTATGTCTATGCTACCTGCATTGCTGTGTTCTAAATAAGATTTCACAATCAACTTGGTTTTTGCAGGATTAGGAAAAAGCTCCAGTATTTGTTGCCCGCGATAATAGTTGGTGTTGGCAACGGAAGTAATAATGGTGCTGTCAATAATTATGTTTTCATCGCCAGGCTGATAGTAGCTGTAGAGAAAATAAACCAGCATCATTTCATCGGTTGTTGCTTCACCGGCAAATACATTTTGTGGAGGGTTGCTGGGATTGAAAGGATTGTTGGAAGTGTTATCGAAAAATGCCTTTGCATACAGATCAGACCCTGCTTCTATTTTTTGAATTTTAGGAAAAAGATAAAATCCCTGCCAGTGAAAATTCCAATTATTTACTCGGATAAGTGGAATCGTGTCGTTTGCAGGACTAACACCGAAGCACTCAATATTTCTTCCTATCAGGTGCATGTGAGGTGCAATACCCAGCAATGAAAAATGCGGAAATGAAGGAACTGAAAAATGTTCTACAAAAGTTTTTGTTTGATTTGCCGGGATGGAAAGCGGACCATTTTGCAGATTGATTTGATGATTTAGAACAGGTGCAATAAACACACTTCTAACATTGGTGGCAGCGGAGAAGAAAAAATGAACTTCAGTGCTGTCCACCATTCCTTGTGTACCTGCGGGGTAGTGAATTTGAATTACGATGTCAGCATTGGGAGGAAGCGGTACACCAAATCCATTTGGAAAAATAAGGGGATCAGTGCCCGGTACCCAGCCACCTAATAAAATTGCTTTGTTAGTTCCTACGCCACCAAAACTTGTGTAACCTGGACCGGGGTCATTGTTATCGAGACTGGCACATGTGCCGGTAGTATCTGCATACACCAAAACATGATGAACGATACTTCTGTTTCCTGGAATTGCTTCAAAACCGGTTATGAATTTCTGCACATTTAGTCCGCTCTGCACTACGAAACACCTGTAAACATCTCCATTACTTGCCTGCGATGCATAAGTTGGAATTTTAGTAACAAGATCAGGCGTGCCAGGTATATCGCCATTGTTGTTAAAAACCGGGATGGGTGGCGCCAATGTTGGATTTCCTTGTTGTTGGCCGTTGTTCACCCAATTAACTATTGTATTGATTTCCTGCTGTGATAACAAACGCTCGTGCGCCAGTTTTTTATAAGAAGGATCGGGTGGCCACGGCGGCATTCGCTTATTAGTTACTGCCGATGCAATGGATGCTGCGGAATTTACCGCTTCTGTAAAAGTGGTAAGAGAAAAGGGAGCAATGCCTCCACTGCGATGACAAGACACGCAACTATTGTAAAGAATAGGAGCTACATCGGTACTCCAAACCTGGGCGTTGGCGGCACCTAATGGAAAAATGAAAATGAAGAGCCAAAGTATGCGACTGTGCATGTGGTGTTTTTTTGCACAGGTAAGATAGATTTTTCCAAACGAAATCTAATCTTTTACGAAAACATATTGGCCGCCGCCTTGCTTCAATGTAAACTGTTTTATTTCCGTTTTGCTCTTGATGTCAAATATCATTTTCAGTCTGGCTCTATCAAACTTAAATTCTCTTTCATTCACTGCAGTCAGCGCAAACGGACCTTGCCCTGTAGCCTGCGCTATCAGTTTATTTCCATCTTTCCACACGCGGATTTTTAGCGGATGCTGAGAAGAAGAATAAGTGCCTTCGTATTTTGAAAGCTCTTCCGCTGCAAATTTGTATTCTTCCAGTGCATAGTTTGGAATTTCGTAGGGGCGGTTAAAATAAATGCTCAAGACACCTATGGCAAGGTCATTCATTTCCATCGTTTGTCCGTTGCCGGTAAATGCAAAAGCTACACTGTCTTTCGGAAAATAGCCCAGCATAGAATGAAACTCGTCTATGCCGCCTGTATGTCCGTAACAATATTTTTCATCGAAAGGAAATTGAAAAATTCCAAGCCCATACCCATCTTTCATTTCCAGCATTTTTTGAAGTGAAGTTTTTTTCACCAGGTTGTTTCCGAACAATGCTGTAATGAATTTCACCAGATCGTTGGTTGTGGACACCAGCGAACCCGCACCTCCCGGAATGCTCATGTGGGTTTCTGGTTCTTCTTCCCATTTCATGCCGTTGTAGCTAAACGATGATGCTTCGTTCTTCGTGGCATCAGGCTTGCTGCCATAGTAGGTGTTTTTCAATCCAACCTTACTTGTAATTCTTTTCTTCAGGTTTGCCGCATAGTTTTCGCCGGTTATGTTTTCGATAATGAAGCCAAGCAACACATAATTGGTGTTCGAGTATTCGCCATTTGCACCGGGTTTAAAGGAAGGTGTTTGTTGCGCAAACATGGTAAGCAATTCCTCTTGCGACTTTGGTTGGGTATGATATTCCAGATAGGCTGTATCGGTAAAATTGTGCAAGCCACTGTGATGGTTCAGGAGTAATTCTATTGTTATTTCCGATGCGTTAGGAATAGTAGGATAGAATTTTGAAAGAGGAGTTGTCAAAGCAAGTTTGCCTTCTTCTATTAGTTGCATAATCATCACCGCAGTAAAAGTTTTGGTGATGGAGCCAACTCTGAATTTTGTTTCCGTATTAGATTTTAGTTGCTCTTTGCCGTTAAAAGTTCGGTAGCCCCATGCTTTGTTGTAAAGCACTTTTCCTTTTTTCGCCACTGTAAGCGCGCCCATTATTTGGTTGTGCTGGTCAGCTGTGGTAATTAATTTGTTGAGCTTGGTCGTATCAAACGGCTCAGCATTCATATTGGAAAAGAAAAGTAAGAACGAGAAGAAAGCAGTTAATAAACGGCACGCCATGATTACAGATTTCTGGAATGAAATTTACTTTAAACTACATAAAAAATCCATTGTATCTACGCCATCTGCATAATCATTTAAGGATGGTTTTTGTGCAGCTCCAAACGGTGTAAATCCGCGACCTACAATAGTTTGAATGTCATTTCTGGTTTCAAGTTCACGCGCTAAGGTTTTCACATCGGTATAATAGCGATAGTGCAACACGCTCACAGCCGAAAACGGTAATTCATTTTCTACAAGCATCACCAATTCATTAGTAAGGAACGGCACTTTGTTCAGCAGGTAAATAGCAAAGTGATAATCGTAATTGTTCTTGTATTTATGGTGCAGTATGTATTCATCATACACCTTTAACACTTCCAGCAATTTTGAAAAATCATAACCATGGGGCACACAAAGCTGTGTTACGTTTCTGCATCCCAAGCCATAGTAGGTAAAAACATCTTTTGCTAATTCTGTGAGTTCGTCTTCAGTTTCGTCCCCTTCAAGGAGTGCTACCGATGTTCGGTTTTTTCGGATTATGTTCGGATATTTTCCAAAGTACTGTTCAAAATATCGTGCGGTATTGTTGCTGCCGGTGGCAATGTATGCTTCGCAATGTTTCAGGTTTTCGGCAATATGCACTTGTGTAGCAACCTGTGGTTCCCATTCTATCATTTTCCGGATCAGATGCCCTAGCAGCCTTTCATCTTTCGAAGAAAGTTTTAGATGCAATTCATGTCCACTTACAAACCCACACAGAAAATCGTGAAAGCCCACCAGCGGTATGTTACCCGCCATCACAATTCCTACTTTTTTCGGTTGCGATGGAAATTTATAAGCAGCAATCCATTCCTGCAAGTGTTCTTTCCGTAAATACGCTTGCCCAATATTTTCAACGGCAATATCAATATGCTCTTTTGTAAACCACGCGTTTTGTCTGCTTGCATTATCCTTTGTCTCCATCCAGGGCGCTTCATCTGAAAGCATATATTTACCTAGTCTCTCCAGCAGTTCCAATCTTTTTTCTACAGACATCATACGCTAATAAATTTCTGTTGCGAAATTGTAACTTTGACCGCAATAATCCCAAAACAAGACACAGATATGGCAATCAAGATAACGGACGAATGTATTAACTGCGGGGCCTGCGAACCAGAATGCCCTAATAATGCTATCTATGAAGGCGGTGTAGAGTGGGCAATTACAGACGGCACTTCAGTAAAAGGCAACTATACTTTAATGGATGGCACAACAACCGATGCCACTCATCGCCATGCCCCACGCGCAGTGGATGTATACTATATTACACCCGACAAATGCACAGAATGCCAGGGCTTTCATGATGAGCCGCAATGCGCTGCAGTGTGTCCGGTAGATTGTTGCGTGCCCGATGAAATGTATAGAGAGACTGTAGAAGATTTACTAACTAAAAAGGACAAACTTCATTTGTAAAAATACCACGAATGTGTTTCCCCTAACCAACAGAGCCGCTCACATCGAGCGGCTCTGTTGGTTAATCGCCTTTCGGATAGTCGGAAATTTTCTTCCAGGTTCCATCCATTTTTGGTATATCGCCTTCTTCCTTCTTCACAAATTTATCGAGTCTGTTTGCCACCTCTCTTAAATAGTGAGGACCATATTCTGCATTCCTTACTTCTTTTACTGTGCTGCCGTATTTGAAAGTATAGTTGATGCCTGGCAAGTCGGTAATATGCACTTCGTATTGATTTTTCAGGGTGTCCACTCGTTTTTCCGTGAAGCTGCGAAGCAATTCCTTTGCCTGTGCTGCGCCAATGTTTTTTTCGTAAATGCCTGTGTCCGTAAATATGCGTCCTGTGTATCTCATCAATCCATCGCTATACAATTCGATTCTATAATCCGGACATTTTCCGAAACAGGAAGTGCGCCACATTTGCACATAGCTCACATTGGCGGGGGTAGAAACTTTTTTTTGAGCCGCACATGCTGTAAGCATTAGCACGACAACACTAAGTAAACTCAAAATTTTTCTCATTATTTATTTTATATTTTCAGCTCAAAGATAACGGTGGATACCTAAGTAGTTTGCAAATATGCTGCCAAAAGAAGAGACAAAACGATTCTATGAACTTGCCCTCAGTTTTGTGCCCGATGTGGGTCCGAAAACTGCACGCACTTTGCTCGCAAAGTTTCATTCGCCTGAAGAAATATTTCGTGCGCCTTTAAAAGAATTGATTCTGATAAATGGAATTACTGAAGTTCGCTCGCGGATGTTTCGGGAGGCATCAGTTTTAAAACAAGCAGAAGATGAGTTAGAATTTGCTTTGAAAAACAACATCGAAGTTTTGTTTCTAACGAATGAAAATTACCCCAGGCGTTTTATACATTGCGATGATGCACCCGTTTTACTTTACTACAAAGGAAATGCGAATCTCAATTCAGAGAAAATTGTAGCCATTATCGGAACAAGAAAGAACACTGATTACGGCCAGCGATTAACTGAAGATTTGATTGAGGGTTTAAGCGGCTTGGAAGATACGGTTGTAGTGAGCGGACTGGCATTGGGTATTGATACGATTGCACATAAGTCAAGTTTGAAGAACAACATTCCTACTATCGGTGTAGTAGGGCACGGGCTTGATACAATTTATCCGCATTCCAACAAGGCGCTTGCTAATGAAATGCTCCTTCATGGTGGGTTGCTCACAGAGTTTCCTTCCGGCACAAAGGTAGAACGCCAGAATTTTCCGGTAAGAAATAGGGTAGTGGCGGGCTTGAGCGATGTTATAATAATTGTAGAAAGCGAAGTGAAAGGCGGTGCAATGATTACAGCTTACGTTGCCCATAGTTACAACCGCGATGTTGCCGCTTTTCCTGGTAGAGTGTACGACAGCAAATCTGGCGGTCCAAACCATTTGATAAAAAGAAACATCGCCGCGATGATAAACGGTGCTGACGATTTGTTGGAACTAATGAACTGGGGCAAACATGAAAACTCAAAAGCGAAACAGAAGCAACTGTTTGTAGAATTGAAGCCTGAAGAAAAGACGATCTACGATTTGCTGAAAGAAAAAGATTCGCTTCACGCTGATGAATTGATGTTTCAAACCGGCTTCACAAGTCCACAGCTTGCCGCAACTTTATTGCAAATGGAAATGCAAGGTTTTATAAAAACACTGCCTGGCAAACACTACCGGATAAATTAGGTCGTTTACAGGAGAATGATGACAAGGATATTACATAAACGACAGTTAAGATGTAAAATTACTGTCTCATCTTTGTCATTACGATGAGGCTTTTTGTTTACATTATTCTTACAGTTTTACTTGCATCACACACTCCTGCCAAAGCCACGCATATTTTTGGAGGGGAGCTGTATTACCGACATCTTTCCGGTTATACTTACGAAGTAAATCTTGCATTGTATGGCGATTGCAACGGACAGAGTTTCCCTGCACTTTTCAATCTTACGGCAAGGATAAATTTATTAAAAGACGGACAGCAACTGAGCACATTGTTGTTGGATCTTGATGTAAATACACGCGATGAGATAACACCAGTTTGCCCAAAATACAGAGACAGTACACAATGCACTTCACCTTCGGCAACTATCTATGGAGTGAAACG
This sequence comes from uncultured Taibaiella sp., assembly GCA_937870855.1. Classification (GTDB taxonomy): domain Bacteria; phylum Bacteroidota; class Bacteroidia; order Chitinophagales; family Chitinophagaceae; genus JAFIGV01. The sequence goes on along the minus strand of CALMWT010000007.1, from coordinate 1,419 downwards.
ATTTATTTATCGCGATACTGTAACCTTACCCGGCACAGATGATAATTACAAGTTTGTTTTTGACGGTGCGGCTAACAATGCCGGACGAAGCAACAGCATTACTAATCTTGTTATAGGATCGAGTATAATGTATCTGGAAGCAGAGTTGGATAATACTGACACTGCCAATTCTTCTCCTCAGTTTACCACTGTGCCAACACCTTTTTATTGTGTAAACATTGAGCAGGAATATAACCAGGGCGCGGTGGATGCCGATAATGATTCGCTCGTTTTTTTGTTGGCAGATGCATTGGATGGAAGTGGAACGCCGGTTGTGTACAAACCTGGTTATTCAGCCAACTTGCCTTTGGAAACAGGCGGCGCTTTCGAGTTTAACAGCCTGAACGGACAGATGGTATTTACACCACTAATTACGCAAAGTAGTGTAGTGGTCAACAAAGTGTATGAGTACCGGAAGGGGAAAGTTGTGGGCAGTTCAATGAGAGAAATGACTTTTATAGTAATTACTAATTGCAGCAATTTTCCAGTAAAGGGCGGACTGGATACAAGTCAAACCATTGGTGGAGAATGGAGTGCGGGAAATATTCTCAATGTCTGTGCAGGAGCCGGAGTAACGAATTTTAAGTATGACCTTGCTGACCCCGATGGAGACACCGTAGATGTTACGGCTGTTGGTTTGCCGGCAGGCGCATCTTTTACAATTTCTGGAAATAATACTACTGCTGCCTCTTTCGAGTTTACCTGGAATGTATCTGGAGTGCCAAATGGTAATTATACTTTTTTCGTAACTGCAAAAGACCGTCATTGTCCTATCAGCACTTCCCAAACGCGCGGATTTACCATACGGGTTGTGGATCCATTTGAAGTGACGCATCAAGTAGAGAAGCCTACCAATTGCTACAATAAAGCTGTTCTTGCTTTTAAGCTTGAAAAAGGAATTGCACCCGCCACCTACACTTTCCGAAAAGATGGAACCATACTCCGCAGTTTTACAGACTCTGCAACAACCATTGTTGACAGTTTTTATGCAGGCAATTATTCGCTTAGTGTTTCTTCACCCCATTTGTTATGTAGCACGGATTATCAATTTACCGTTGTAGATAGCGGTGTATTTCCATTAGCTCCTCTTTTCAATAATAATATTGTTTGTGCAGGGGAGGATGCAAAACCTCTCGAAGCTATTGCCTATCCGGGTGCAACAATATTATGGTACGATGTTGCCGGAAACAGTTTGCCTTCCGCGCCTTTCCCAAGCACAACCTCAGGAGAAACGCAGCGATGGCTTATTGCTCAGCGCTATAAAGTTTGTGAATCATTGCAAAAGAGTATTGAGGTAAATGTTGCCCCGAAGCCGGATATTCATTTGCTGATAGACACCGGAACCGTATGTGTGGGTGAAAGAATTTTATTGAAGGCCAC
>CALMWT010000006.1 GCA_937870855.1 uncultured Taibaiella sp. | reverse complement strand
CGCTTATGGGTTTTCCGGTGGTTGCTTTTTCAAGGTCTGAAGGGGTGAAATCGCCAAAGCCCATAGATGCCGCAACCTGCACTGCATACTTTGCATTGCTTCTGTCTGCTACACCATAATTGTTTGTTCCACCTTTTTTAATACCGCTCATTAATATTTCATCGCTTTTGAAGTCGGTTTGTTTGATGGTGACTTTTACGCCATTGCTTAGTGTGTAGGTAGTAGCGCCCAGTTCATTATCTTTTTCCTGCGACACAACTTTGCCGGGTGTGGGTTTCTTTGCTATAAGATTGGTAGAGATTACTTTTTCTTCGAGCGGTTTTACCTGCTGCTGAAAACCTTTTTGAGTGAGGGCAAGCATTGCAGCATCGTTCGGAAGTTTTGTTCCTTCTTTATCCGGGCCGGTAACAAGTGTAAATGTATTTTGATTGCTCAGCCACTCTTTTGCTATTGCGTTCAATTCACTAAGCTGAATACCTGGAAGTAATTGCTTGTAATATTCATACTCGTTTTCAATACCGGGTATGGGTTCTTCTTTCAGAAAGTTGCGCACATATTCATCCACATATCGTCCGCTTTCGGTTGTGTTGCGTTCGTTGTAAGCTTTTTCTATAAAGCTCATAACATTCTTCTTTGCGAGTTCTGCTTCAGAGGTATTGAAACCAAATTGCTTTGCACGAACAAGTTCGCCTGTAAGTGCATTCAATGCCGCTTCCGGACCTTGCTCACCAAACAGTGCAAATGCAGAAAAATTCTCGTGTCCGCGTGCCCATTCTTCGCCATAGCTTACTGCTGCATAAGGGAATGGGGGAGTGCTCCCTTTTGCAAGATCACCTAACCGGCGGTTGATAATCGCAACCACTAATTGCTGGGCAATAGACTTACGATAATCTCCGAGCGTTTTGTTTGGCTGCGATTTTAGAGTAGGGAAAATAAGCTGCAACTGATAGTTAGTTGCTTCTTTGTCGGTGAGTACCATTGCTTCTGCTTTTGTACGGGCAGGCACTTCAAAGTATTTTCTTTCTCTTGGCTTTGAAGGATTTTTTAAACCAGCGAAATGCTTGTTGATATACATCATGGCAGTAGCCGAATCTATATCACCGGAGATAGCTATTGCCTGCATATCGGGACGATACCAATCTTTATAAAACCTACGAACCACATCGTACTTAAAGTTTTTGAGAATGTCGTCTTTACCAATCGGCAAACGATCCGCATACTTAGAACCAACCATATATTTCGGAAGGTATTTCATAAGCATTCGGTCTTCTGCACCTTTTCCCATGCGGCTTTCTTCCAGCACTACACCACGCTCATCGTCAATGTCTTTATCTGTAAGCAAAGCATGATGCGCCCAGTCTTCAATAATCTGAAAACCTTTGTCGAGATTGCCTGCTTTGTCGGTAGGAATGGGAAGTATATAAACAGTTTCATCGAAGCTGGTATAGGCATTTAAGTCAGCACCAAATTGTACACCTATTGATTGGAGGTAGCTTACAAGATCATTCTTCTTGAAATTCTTAGTGCCGTTGAAGTTCATGTGTTCCATAAAATGGGCGAGACCTTGTTGATCTTCGTCTTCCACAATGGAACCTGCATTTACAACTAAACGCAATTCCACTTTCTTTTCAGGCTTGCTATTCGGACGGATATAATAAACCATTCCGTTAGAAAGTTTCCCTTTTATCACTTTCGGATCTTTTGGAAGAGGAGCGTTTAGATCCTGTGCTATTATTGCTGTAGCAAAGCCAGCTACAAACATAGTACTGAGCAATAGCCTGCGCAGTAAATGATGTGAAATTGACAACATAAGTAAATGGTATTTCCGGCAAATTAAATAAATAGCGCTTCATATCTATAAAGTGTGATGAGGGATTTTTGTAATTCCATGTCCCTGTTGCACAACTACCAAGCTACCTAAAATATTCTTTTTTTCCAG
>CALMWT010000005.1 GCA_937870855.1 uncultured Taibaiella sp. | reverse complement strand
GAGGCGGTAACTATAATTTTCTGGATGTAAGAGAAATTATTGTTGTTGTTTGTAGAAGAAAGTTGTGTCCACGTAGCGCCACTGTTGGTTGATTTCCAGATACCGTTTCCTTTTATGCCATCTGCGTTGCCCCAACCTTCGCCAGTTCCAAAATATAAAGTTTGGGGTGATGAAGGATGCTGCGCTATAGCAGTAACAGCAATGTTAGAGAACTGATCGTTTACCACATTCCATACGGGAGTAGTGGCTGTAATGTCCGCGCATTTCCAAAGCCCGCCTCCTACACCACCAGCAAACACCGTTTTACCTGTAGCATCATTTGCATCATACAGCACGGCTCTTGTCCTTCCGCCTACATTATTAGGCCCGCGCTCTGCCCAGGTAAGTGAGGAAAACCCACTTGTTGTTTTCATGGTAGCACTCATCCGCTCTTGTGCTTCATAATATTGAAGCGCAGCACTCAACCTTTCTCTCGGAACAATGTTCAGATTAGGGTCGCGGGTTTTTTCAAATTCATGGGCTAAAGCTTCAAGCGGCTTATCTTTCTTTGCTTCCTTGTTTTTTGACCCGGAAGAATAAGCGAATACAACATAACCTACGGCTATAAAAGTGCCGGCGCACAGCAAAGACCATAGCTGTACTCTGTTTTTTGAAAAAAGGGCTGACATCAGTACGGATTAAGATTATACGAATTGAAATTTCGTACTAATGTAAGGAGATTGATTAACAGAAAAGCTAAATGGTGAAATTTTTACACTACATCACTTATCAATATCCTACAAACCATAAAATGCAACTTCTTCCTTTCCACCACTATTGCGCATCGCTCTATACATGCCTGCCGAATTGAAGCAAAATTCATGGTTTCCTTTAGCATCCACAGCTATCAAGCCACCCTCGCCGCCAATGTTGGTAAGCTTTTCCTTCACTACTACGGTGCAGGCATCGTGGAGTGAAAGCCCTTTGTACTCCATAAGGCAAGACACATCGTAGGCTACTACCGCACGCAAAAAATACTCACCGTGCCCCGTGCAGGATATAGCACAGGTTTTGTTGTTGGCATAAGTGCCCGCGCCTATTACCGGACTATCGCCTATCCGTCCAAATCTTTTATTGGTCATGCCACCGGTGGAGGTGCCGCCTGCTATATTTCCGCTGGCATCGCAAGCTACCGCGCCTACCGTTCCAAATTTATGATCGGTATTGGGCGCTACACCTTTCAGATTGTCTTCTTTATGATCGAGTTGGTAAAAATCGCTATCGCGTATTGCTATCCACTGGTCGTAGCGTTCTTTATTGAAATAATAATCGTCTGCGGCAAAGTCCAGGTTTCGATTCAGGGCAAATTCGCTTGCGCCATTTCCACTTAAAAATACATGACCGGAATGCAGCATCACTTCTTTTGCAAGCACTATTGGGTTTTTAATGTTTCTGACCCCTGCCACTGCGCCTGCGGCCAGGTTGCTGCCGTCCATTACTGCTGCATCCATTTCGTGCAGTCCTTTTTTTGTAAATACCGACCCGCGACCGGCATTAAACAGGGGGTTGTTTTCCAACGCTACGATGGCGGCTACCACAGCATCTATTGCAGCTGCCCCTTTCTCAAGCAGGGCATAGCCTGTTTTCAATGCTGTTTGCAATCCTTCCCTGTAATTGTGTTCTTGTTCGGGGGTCATCATGGCGGGGGTGATGTTGCCCGCGCCGCCGTGTATGCAAAGTGTAATCATTTTCTATTTCGAAATTGGCGTGTAAGATCTTTGGTCTGTTATGAATTTGGGGAGGGTTACTGCAAAAAAGCGGCGGTAATATTTTTTCCTTCGCATACCACTTCTATATGCTCTTGCAATGTGGTGGCAACTGAATGTCCCACAATATCGGGCGCTACAGGAAATGATTTGTGCTTTCTGTCCACAAGCACAGCCACGCGTATTCTTTTTGGCTCGAAAGCAAGAAGGGGTTTCATTGCATAAAGCAAAGTTTTTCCGCTGTTTGCTACATCATCTACCAATATGATGGATTTGCCATTAAGCTCTTCGCTCATTTCAATAGGTGTGGAAAGGGGCTGACGTTTATTCATTGCCAGGTGGTGCACAAAAATCTTTAGCGGACTTATTTGCTGCAACCGGGTTGCAAGTTCTGTAGCCACCACTATTCCCGTTCCTTCAATTCCTATAAGATGAAGTTCTGTTTCATGGCTGTTGTGCTCCCATATCTGGTAAGCCATGCGCTGTAGCTTTTTGCTGATGCGATCTTTATCGAGAATAAGCACTCTGTTTTCCATAAAAGAGAATATCAATGTGAGCGAATGGCTACCACGGGATCGAGCTTTGAGGCGGCACGCGCGGGAATAAAACCTGCAAGCACACCCACCATTGCCGAAATACTAATGCCTATAAAAAAGTTTTTGGGGGAAAGTGTGATGGGAAAATCGAAGCCGTAATTGAGCACCATGCTCAGCATCAATACCACTAATATACCTACCAACCCACCGGTAAGGCAAAGTGTCACCGCCTCTACCAAAAACTCCATTAATATACTTCCGGGCCTTGCGCCTACCGCCTTTTTTAATCCTATAACTTTTGTTCTTTCCTTCACGGTTACAAACATAATATTCGCAATGCCAAAACCGCCCACCAGTAGTGAAAATCCTGCGATGACCCAGCCTATTATGTTAATGGTTCCAAACATTAAATCAAGTCTTTCACTTATTTGGCTTAGTTGGTTTATAGCAAAATTGTTTTGTTCTGCGGGTTTCACTTTTCTCACCTGCCGCAGCGCCCCTTCCACTTCATATTTCATATCCGTAAGGTTGCTACCCTCCCTCGATTTAATGATAAGAAACGGATCGTAACTCAAATCGCTGAGATCGAAAAGAGCAGCAGCCGAATAATAAGGAATTACCACTCCTTCATCAAAATCAAAACCAGCCATGTTCTGCCCCACCTTTTTCATTACACCTACTACGGTAAACTTCTTTCCTTTCAGAGAAATAACTTCTCCCTTCGGATCGGTATTTCCGGGAAAAAGTTGGCGGTATGCTTCGTCTCCGATCACCACATTATTGGTTCCGCCGTTCAGGTCTGCCAGACTTAAATATCGTCCATCAGCTATTTCAATATTCTGGAGTCTGTCGAAGTTTTCAGTAACGGCATAAACGCTGATTCCTGAGATTTCCTGATCGTGATGTTTCAGCGCCTGTCCGTTTACGCTGAAGCAAAGAGTGGCTAATTGTGCAGAAGGGACGTTGTTTTCTATTGCTCTTAGTTCTTTTATACTCATGCTGGGTCTTCGCCAAAATTCCCACCATTTGTATTCGCCGCCTTCATCCATCCATGGCCAGCGACCAATGTATAATACATCGCTACCCAGGGTTGCCATCTCCTGCTTAATGTTGTTCTTCATGCTATCTACTACAGTAAGTACAGCGATGATGCAAAATATGCCAATAGTAATGCCCAGTAACGAAAGAAAAGTACGCAGCTTATTTACCCTAAGCTCTTGCAATGCCTGAGAAATACTTGTAACAATTAGCTGCCCTGAGTGATTCATGCAGCAGCAAATTTAGTTGTTGTGATGCAAGTTTTAGTAGCTACAACTTTCTTGCCCATGTACCTCCCGCTTAAAATAAAGTCTCTATTTTCACGGCACCTAAAGCAACTCGCATGCGTCTCCTATATCTGTTATTAATTCTTTGTAGCAACCCTCTTTTTACATCCGCAAAAAATACAGATGATTTCGACTTTAGAAAAACACAAAGTATCCAAGCCAAGCTACCTTTCAGCCAGGTACGCGTAATTGACAAGCGGAGCTTTAAAGAAGACCTGGGGCATATTCGTACTGGGGGCTTCAACCGGATGGTTCGACTGCGTACGCAGGAAGATTTCAATATTTTATTAGAGCGATATTGTAACAGTTTACCGGAACAAAAACCACACAACGATGACACGCTATTACTTGTGTTACACGATTTCATGATTGAAGACCGACCTAATGGTGACGAGTTAGGTACATTCTATTTTCGTGCGAGGTTTTATATTGGTAGCAATAACCGCTACCTTTTTATTAGGGAAATTGATTCAATCTATGAAATACGGGACGCCTGGGATGTTACCAAACGTATCCGTCAAATTCCTTCCGAAAAAATTTATGATTACTTAAATGCTCTGACGGATATAGAAAAGCCCATTGCAAATCCTATTTCCGTTCAGGAGGCTGTTAACAGCAATGATGCGCAAAAAGAAAAATTCCCAATTTATCAGGTTAGTTCTTTTAAGAAAGGCATCTACTCAACTATCAATGATTTTCTTGCGAATCGTCCCTTAGATACTCCTTTCATCAAGACGGTATATAACGCGGGCGATGTGAAACAAATATTCTTTCATTATCAAAACGAAAAAGAGAAAAGAGGAAAGTCCATAAATAATGTATTTGCTCTGTTTGATGGAGAACATTGGTATCATCCGTCTGAGAATCGCTGGCTCCGAATGAGGTATGAACACGGCGAATTTTACCAATATCAGTATTTCGAAGGAAAAAGAAATCAAGCAGGAGATGTAATAGCAGCTTCAGTTTTTTTCGGGGCTGTAGGAGGTGCAATTGCCGGTAGTGGCAATTCCAACTCTTCCAAATGTTTGTACAAAGCAAGGTTGCAACCAGCGTCGCAAGAATTCAAACCGGTAAAAAGAGTCAATTAATCTACTCACTTTGCTTCAAGCCTCTTTTGCTATTTAATTGCAGTGTCATTGCCATTGCAAAAGAATAATTTTGCCTGCCGTAAAACTACCTGCTACTTGCGCTTCTCCATAAAGTTCATCCTTAAGAACCGAGCCTTACACTATCCTCTGTTTAGAAAATATCTGGTGCAGCGCATTTGCATCATTCTGGGTTTGTTCATGCAAAACACCATCCTTGTTTACTGGATGTACAATCTTACCAACGATGTTTGGTCTATTGGCAAACTGGGGTTGTTTGAGGCCATTCCCGCTATAGGCTTTTCGCTGGTGTCGGGTCATTTTGTAGAGCAGCGCGAAAAGAAAACAATGCTCAGTTGGTGCATTGCTGCTTACTGCGTCCTTACAGCGGGGTATGTAGCCCTGAGCTGGGCCAGTGGGGCGAATTTGCTTACCGTGCCGGTAGTCACCAATCTTATTTACGCAGGCTTTTTTATCAACGGGGTGATACGGGCTTTTCTTAGTCCTTCTACTTTTTCTCTGCTGGGTTTGCTGGTGCCGCGCAAGCATCTTGCCAATGGCGCTACCTGGAGTTCTACTTCGTGGCAAACCGGTGCTGTTATTGGTCCATTGCTGGGTGGCATGTTCATTGCCCTGTTTAGCGTGCCGATAAGTCTTGTCGCGGTATTGATCATTGAAGTGATTGCTCTGATAGGTATTGCCGGCATACCGAGGCAGGCAATTATGAAGAAAGAAAAGGAACCTGTACTTCAAAGTCTGAAAGAAGGATTGCGATTTGTGTTCCGTACACAAATTATTTTGGCGGCGCTAACACTCGATATGTTTGCTGTGTTATTCGGAGGGGCCACGGCATTGCTTCCCGTGTTTGCAAGAGATATTCTTAAAGTGGGTGAGGTTGGTTATGGATGGCTGCGCGCTGCGCCTGGTTTTGGCGCTATCATCACTTTCTTCTTACTGGCATGGATGCCTTTGCGAAAGAAACCGGGGCAGAAGTTGCTGTTTTCCATTGCCGGATTTGGCATTGCTATCATCGTATTCGGCATATCGCGCAATGTGTATCTGTCTTTTGCCATGCTTTTGCTTTCAGGTATGTTTGACGCGGTGAGTGTGGTGGTGCGCGGTGTTATCCTTCAGCTTTATACACCCGATGAAATGCGTGGACGAGTGGCGGCAGTAAACACCATGTTTATTTCTTCGAGCAATGAAATAGGCGAAGTGGAAAGCGGACTGGCGGCCAAGTGGATTGGAACAGTGCCTGCGGTATTGTTTGGAGGTTGCATGACGCTGGTGGTGGTGGTGGTAATGTGGTTTGCAGCGCCTGCTATCCGCACCTTTAAATTAGAAGTAAAAGACAAAACAACCTAAACAATTTGCCTAACAATTAGCTAAGGCATGAAGGGTATCTTCCTTGTCTTTCGTAAGTTGAAGAGTAAGGGCATCGAGCGAATTATATTTCACTTCGGGGCGCAGCCATTTTATGAAAATCAATTCAAGCGTTTGCCCATAAACGGACTCGTTGAAATTGAAAATGTTTACTTCAATCAATAATTTCCTTTCATCGGTAACTGTGGGATTAAATCCTATGTTGAGCATTCCGCCAAAAAGCTGTTCCTTCCACCGAACCTTTACCGCATACACCCCATTCTTTGGTATTAGCTGATCAAAATCGTCGGGTTCAATATTAGCGGTAGGATAACCAATGGTTCGTCCCAGTTTTTTCCCCTCCATCACTTTTCCTTTCAGACTGTAGTGGCGACCCAGCATGTGTGCAGCATCTTCCATATTGCCGTCTTGCAGTGCATTTCGGATTTTGGTAGAACTTACTGCTGCCTCATCTATAAGCTGTGCTGGTATTTCAATCACCTTATATCCAAACTCATTTTCCGATTGTTGCAACATGTGGATATTACCCGTGCGGTCGTGTCCGAAATGATGATCGTATCCGATAACGATGCGTTCTGGTTTAAAGTTTTTCACCAGAAAATGTGCCACATAATCCTCTGCGGAAAGTTGTGAAAACGCTTTAGTAAACGGAGCGACAACAATATGTTTTATTCCCGTTTCTGAAATGAATTGCAACTTTTCTTTTAGTGGAGTAAGAAGCCTCAACGATTGCTCAGGAAAAAGAAGTTTGCGTGGGTGTGGTTCAAAAGTTATAACGATGCTCTCGCCATTTACCTGTTGCGCATATTCTACCAGTTTTGCAAGAATAGTTTTATGTCCCTGATGCACCCCGTCGAAAGTACCGATGGTGATGACAGGTTTTCTGAATTCCGGTAAATTATCTGTAGTGTGGAATATGGACATTGATACGGGCGATAAGACAAAGTTTTCAGATACCTCTCAATATGTCGTAAAACCTAAAGGCATCTTCAAAAGTATTGTATAACGGCACCGGAGCTATGCGTATTACATTGGGTTCACGCCAATCGGCAATAACACCCTGTGCGGTAAGCGCATCAAACACCTCCCGTCCTCTGTCTTTAAACAATAAAGACAATTGACAACCCCGTCTTTGCGGATGACTTGGTGTGATGATTACAAACGGAAGATTGGGGATTTGACCGAGCAAATATTCAAGGTAGGCAGTGAGCTTTTCGCTTTTTTCTCTCAATGCAGGCATACCCGCTTTGTCAAACAGATCGAGCGAGGCATTGTGTGCCACCATATTAAACACTTGGGCATTACTCATCTGCCAGCTTTCTGCCGTGTTTTTGGGAATAAAACCTTTCTCCATTTTAAAGCGTGTCTTCTCATCATTTCCCCACCAGCCTGCAAGCCTGAATGTTTTGGGATTGCGTGCGTGATGCTCGTGCACATACGCTCCGCCTACGCCACCGGGTCCGCTATTAAGATATTTGTAGGAACACCAACATGCAAAGTCCACATTCCAATCGTGCAACTGCAAAGGAATATTGCCTACTGCATGGGCAAGATCAAATCCTACATACGCGCCTACCCGATGCCCTGCGTCTGCAATTTTTTTAAGATCGAAAAACTGTCCTGTGTAGTAATTAACGCCTCCGATCATTACTAAAGCAAGTGTGCCATCTGCCTCTGCAATAGCGGAAAGAATATCTTCTTCCTCAATTATGAACTCCCCTTCTCTCGGACTTACTTCAATAATGGCATCTTCAGGATCATAGCCATACATCCGCACCTGTGTTTCTATTGCATACTGATCGGAAGGAAATGCGCCCGCTTCCATCAATATTTTATACCGCTTGCCTTTAGGACGGTAAAATGAAAGCATTAGCAAATGAAGATTCACCGTTAGCGTATTCATCGCCACCACCTCATTCGTCTTTGCACCTACAATTTTTGCAAGGCGTTCTGTAAACAAACTATGATAAGAAAACCACGGATTACGAGCATTGAAATGACCTTCCACACCATACCGTGCCCAGTCGTCAAGCTCTGCCTGCATCAGATAGCTTACACTTTTAGGCTGCAACCCCAGAGAGTTTCCGCACAGATAATGCACATTTTTTCCTTCGTGCTTCGGAAATAAAAAACGCTCACGAAAAGAATATAAAACGTCAACCTGATCCAGGCTTTGTGCGTATTCAAGAGACGCTTCAAAAGATGCAGACATTCAGAAAATTTGAGCGCAAAAATAGGGGTATTGTTAACGTTTTTTAAAAAGCTCTGATAAAAACATCGCATCTATCCATCTGGCACGCTTGTTTCAATTGCGTAGCAGAATCAAATAGAATTTGCAATGAAAAAGGTATTACTATTATTGAGCGGATTAATTCTTACCCTTATTTTCTCACAAAATGCAAATGCGCAGGGCGGTCGCGCAGGTCTTGGCATTCGTCTCTCTCCCGATGGTGCAGGCTTTACCGGAAAGTTTTTTGTAGATCGCAATCTGGCTTTTGAGGCACAATTAAATGCAGGCGGTGTATTTGGCGGTGAAGGTCAGAGTGTAAATGCTGTTGGGTTGTTGCAATATCATATTCCACTCCCCGACCCGAGCTGGCGCATATTCTTTGGTGGTGGCGCTCACATTGGTGCATGGGATAGGGATAAAAGAGACAGAGAAGGCCGAAGAGGTGATAAAGACAATGAATTTATCTTCGGTATTGATGGTGTAGGTGGGCTGGAATATGTGTTTAAAAAAATACCCCTGGGATTGAGCGCAGACTTTAAGCCTGCAATTAATCTGGTGAGTGATGTTGACTTCTTTCCTCACAATATGTTTGGTGTGAGTGCGCGGCTTTATCTGCGATAATTAGAAAAAGAGTTTTAGGTAGATAATGTTTTATTACCCAAAAGTGTCGGTCTTTCTACCGGCATTTTTGTTTTGTTCACCGATTAGCTTTCATAGGCTTTGTCGGTTTTACCTACATTTGATCCATAAAAAAACACAACAATGAAAAAAGGCTCAATTATTCTTTTGGTAGTGCTTGGCTTGGTATTGCTCGGCGGCTGCATGACTTGCAACGTTCAGAAAAGCCTGGTGACACTCGACGAAAATGCAAAGAGCAAATGGGGTGAAGTACAAAACCAATATCAGCGCCGTGCAGACCTCGTACCCAATCTCGTAAACACCGTAAAGGGTGCTGCCAACTTTGAAAAATCAACACTCGAAGCGGTAACACAGGCAAGAGCAAATGCTACAAGTCTTAAAGTAGATGCTGACGATCTTTCACCTGAAAAAATAAAAGAGTTCCAACAACGGCAGGGAGAACTGAGCCAGGCATTGGGTCGCTTATTAATGGTTACAGAAAATTACCCTCAGCTTAGAGCCACAGAAGCATTCCGCGATTTGCAGGTGCAACTGGAAGGAACAGAAAACCGCATAACCGTAGCACGCAAGGGCTTCAACGATGCAGTGCAATCCTACAACACCCA
>CALMWT010000004.1 GCA_937870855.1 uncultured Taibaiella sp. | reverse complement strand
ACGCAAATAGTTTTACCATTGACCTTAAAGGGAAAGCAGCAGGTGTCTATTTCTACAGCATCACTATTGGAGAAAGAAAGATGAGGGGAAAGATAGTGCTACACTAAGATTTAATCATTGACCTTGCAACAGGTTAGTGACAATCTAAGAATAAAAAAGCACAACCGGAGTTGCGCTTTTTTGTTTTACTGTGTTTTGTAAATATCTATATGCCCTCGTTGAAAACTCGGTTTCCCATGTGCTGAAAGAGAGTAAAACATACGATAGTAATTGTTGGCAGGCATTGCCAGTCCGCGGTAGCTCATGCCTATATCATGTTGTGCCGAGCTTATGTGCATTGATTTTGTGAGGTACACTTTCTTATGTTGGTCTATAATCACCATCTTCATGTTGATGGGTTGCGTAGCAAACACTCTTAGTATTTGTGTATCGCCACATGGATTAGGAAACAGACGATCTACATACACTTCACTCCAATTATATCCTTCAAGATTTACAGTGTCAAGCGGCTTAAAAAGATCGTGTACCCACTGCGGCCATTGTTCCATCTTGTAGTCGTCTGCAGCATTGCCCACGCTTCCAAGTCGTTGCGCATTGATATCAAACTGTTGGTAGCTGGTAAAATTTGTACCCGATGCACTATGCTCGTCGTTTTCCTTTTTATTACAGCTTGTAAAAATAATTCCTAACAGGGCCACTGTTACTAATCGCTTCATGACACGAAATTTACCGCAATATATAATTTCTGGTTTCTTTTTGAAAGCATTGGCTTACAATTTTTCAATGCTGGTGCAATACATCCTGATATTCCGGGGTTCTGTCGAAGGTAGCTTTAGCAAATACACACAGCGGCATCACCTTAATATTTTCAGTTCTCGCCCAGTTCACTACTGCGTTTACAAGATGTCTGCCTACTCCTTTTCCTCCCAGCGAAGGATCAACTTCGGTATGTTCTATAATTATTCCTTTTTCCATAAACCAACTGTACACTATTTCTGCTAATCCATCGCTTGTGTAAAACCTTCCTTTCTTTTCACCGTTCTCGTGCAAAATCTCCATGAGCATTATTTTTGAAACAAATTAGGCAATGCACTACGGATGACCAAAATCATTGACAAATGGAGCGCGTTGCCAATAACTTTACAGGCTTATGTTGTATTGGAAAAGATTGACCCATGCAGAAATGGACCAACGCATTTCGGCTGCATTGAAAGAGAATATTGATTACAACACAAAGATTTGCCTCGGCATTCCTGCTTCCAAGCTCGATCCGAATGTGTTTTCCGATCAGGCTTCGTTTCTAAAAGATGCTCCATTGTTGCGTGCGTATGTTCAAAATCCAAACCACATAGGCTGTCATACGCTGGGCGATTCTGAATATTTTTTTAAAGGCACACAGCAAATTGAACGGGATGTAATAGAACTGCTAAGTGTGGATATGCTTCATGCACAGCCAAATGAGTGCGATGGTTATGTAGCGGCGGGTGGAACCGAAGCAAACATACAGGCTGCATGGATTTACCGGAATTACTTTCTTCGGGAGCATAATGCAAAGCAGAATGAAATCGCATTGATTGGATCGGAAGACACGCATTATTCCATAGCCAAGGCTGCAAACCTGCTAAATCTTAACTGGTATTCCGTTCCGGTCGTGGCGCATACGCGCGAAATTGAAGAGGCAAAACTTGAAGAGGCGATTATTAAAGCGAAAAGTGATGGTGTAAAATATTTTGTAGTGATTGCAAATATGGCTACCACAATGTTTGGTAGTGTAGATGATCCTGATCTGTATGTGAAAGTGCTGGAAAAGCACGAGTTAATTTTTAAGCTGCATGTAGATGGCGCATTTGGGGGGTTTGTTTATCCGATAAGTGTTGATAAAACCAAGCTCAATTTTACCAATCCGCATGTTTCTTCGATAACGCTTGATGCACACAAAATGTTGCAGGCTCCCTACGGCACGGGCATTTTTCTTACACGGAAAGGAATGATGGAATATGCCTACACAAAAGAGGCACAGTATGTAAATGGAATGGACATTACGCTAAGTGGTAGCCGCTCTGGTGCCAATGCTATTGCAGTGTGGATGATACTTTTCACTTATGGTCCTTTTGGCTGGCTTGAAAAAATAAATAAGTTGCTGTACCGCACCGATTGGTGTTGCGAGGAACTCAACAAGTTGGGTGTGCGTTATTATCGTCATCCAAAAATGAACATCATTACACTAAGGGCAGAAGACATTCCTGAAAAACTCGCCTGGAAATTTGGTTTGGTGCCAGACAAGCATACCGGAAAACCCGATTGGTTTAAAATAGTGGTGATGGATCATGTGGAGTTAGATCACCTGCAACAATTTATTTACGAACTGGAGCATGTCATCCGCGATATAAATGTGGCTCAGTAAAATAGGAGTTTACAAATCATCTCGATTGAGATAAATGATGTTGGGTGCACGCACAAAGTTGGATTGATAACGAAACCGGAGATCGGAAGATACCAAAATTCTAAACTGTGGCAGGTCGAGAATTGTTCTTGGAAAATAAAGCGCTTTAAGTTCTATTGTTCCAAAAACAAGATTTTCATTTCTTGTTCTTAAACCTGCTCCGATGGCTACATACCCATCCGATTTGTCAAAGTCTTGCTGCTCGAAAGAGATGAGCGAAAAATCTCCGAAAACAAAAGGAGCGAACCGAAAGCCAAATAATTTTCGGTGCAAGTATAAAATAGTTTCGGAGTAAATGCTGATGCGTCTATTTCCATTTATACTGTCTGTGCGAAATTCGTTAAGTCCGTAATTGTTGTTGATGCGCAAGGGTTCGTAAGTGATCCTGTCATTCAATTGTGTGTAACTGAACTTTGCATACTCTCTTAATTTCCATTTTTTAAGATTGAAAATGCGCGTAAAAAAATTGACGCTCGCAAGTGTGCTGGCATCTTGGAATTTTCCATTGTGAAGAAAGCCGCCGGTTTTGAAAGAGGAATTAATAAATCCTCCCTTGGGTGTTACGAGATAATGCTCCAGTTGAATTCCGCCATACGGTCGTTCCAGTGTGAGTTGTTTATGCCAGCCTCCCGTTATCGAAATAGAATATCCTGTCGGAACATCCTCTGTTGTACCAAAACCGTAAATGTAATTCAGCTTATAAAAGTCTTGTTTGAAGATAGTCAGTTGTCCTAATGCAGCCTGCCTTGTGTTGTAAATAGGATCAAAGGTTTCACCAATCTGCGCGGGTGCATATTTGAAGTCGGCTTTAAAATATCGCGCAGCTACAAAAAACCGTGTACGATTTGCTGAGTAGTTTGCATACTCTGCCATCCGTTTGGTTCCAAGGTTGTAACCTACCCATGCATCGTAGTAGTTGTAGCGATAGTTAAAGAAAAGGCTGTCGGGTTTTTTGTAAACATTTTCTGCCTGATTAAAACTCACTTCTAAGCCGCCGGCAACATGCGAAAACGGAGACACCAAAGGACGTTCCAGCCGTATAAGAAAAGCATTTTCAGGTTCGGTTCCATCACTTCTTCCGCCGTCAATTTGCGAGTAGGCAATGGTGCTATTTATAAAAGTGCCACCGATATTGGTTTTGCTGTACAGCAATTCGTATCCGATTTTCGGATTTCGGTTTTGCTCCCAAAGTCCGGTAGCTTGCACGCGTTGCGCCATGCCCGCAAGGTTCGATTCTGAAATGCGAAGTTTTACACTGTTCACACTTGCATCTACCACTGCGCTCAATGTAAACAGGTCTTTTGTAAGTATATCCACAGAATCTTTCGATCCTTTTACCGGCACAGTAAATATCCGCACATCCTGAATAAAAGAAAGTGTCCGCAGGTAACGTTCGTTGTCTGCAAGTTCATAGGCATTCAGTTTTGTATGCTCTTTCATAAAAAGGTTTTGCCTGATGACAAATTCTTTCGTGTCTGTGTGCAGTGAATTAAGAAGTCTTGTTCCGAAATAGGTCACACGATTAGATGTGTCGGTAAATGTTCTTTCAAAATCATAACGTTGAACAAAAATGTAGCGGATAATCCGCCCTTTGTATTTATTAAAACGCTCCTCACTTTTTTCGATCAGAATTTCCACATTGCCAGAGTCGTTCGAGGATGTTTTTCTCATCGAATTAATGGCATCGTTAAATACATTGTTGATAAATCGGTTTTTGGAATTGATCATTATTTTATTGAAAAGGTCTGTAGTGTCGGTGGCTTGCTCCAGTTGGGCAGAGGCAATCCATGCAAAAAAGCAGCAGTAAAGGGTTAATATTTTCCTCAGAAAAAACTGCATGTATAATGGTCGGGCTGCTTAAGATTTAAATAGTTTGGTAACAAAAATCGTACACAAATGATCAGCTGATTATCTTTCGATGTAAGGCTCCTACAGCGGCGATAAACACAGGCAATATATACGTTGTTTTAAAAAATAGCAGCAATCTTCTATCTCCAGTTTTATTTCCGGTAATTTCATTCATCAATAACAACCAAATCTATGGATAGCAGTTTTATAGTAGTAGCAAAAACAGTGATGGAAAACAGGCAAATGATTGCCGCCATGATCTTTGCTATGAGTAAAGTAAACCCTGAAATGTATGCTTTGTACGAAGAAAAATTAGCCGAACTAAGAAAGGAACACGAAAAAGAATTTGAGAAGATGGATAGCGTACTCGAAAAACTAAACAACCAAAGTTCTTCGTAGAATTTATTTAAAACGGATTGTGTATGCTGGTAATATTTGCTACTTTGTAGTAAATGTTTCACTATGTCAACCGAACAAAAATCTGCAGACTAC
Organism: uncultured Taibaiella sp.; assembly: GCA_937870855.1. Classification (GTDB taxonomy): domain Bacteria; phylum Bacteroidota; class Bacteroidia; order Chitinophagales; family Chitinophagaceae; genus JAFIGV01. The sequence goes on along the minus strand of CALMWT010000004.1, from coordinate 7,603 downwards.
GCCGGCATTACTAAATGGATAGTGATTGGTGTAATTGTAATTGTTGCATTGTTTGTTTTGAAAAAGCCTCTTGAGGGTTTCATTTACAAGACCAGCGAAGTGGAGGTGACCGGAAGTGGGGTGAAGATAAAAACTACACAAACGGCCATTGGCGAACTCAAAGTATCGAGTGAAAAAATAACGGAACAGCAGGCGAATAAAATTGCCAATGAAACACAGGGTTATAAAAATATTGTCGCTACAGATTTTACCCTTTCCTGGCCTACAGATACATGGACACGCTCGAACGAGGAAATTCCAAAATTCCAGCAAATGGTTACCCAATACAAACCCGATGCGCAGGTGATTTTGTATTGCAGAGAGAAGGAATTGAATGAATTAGGCGGCGCTAATAATTTGTTTGTTCTTTCTATGCCGTTTGATAATCGTTATAGTTTTTCCGACCAGGTAAAAGCGGATATTGAACTTAACCAGCAGATGAGCAACGCGAGATATACCACCGTAGAAGTAGATGAGGCAACAAAGGGCGCTACACTGATCTACACTTACGAATTGAACGGGATGGAACTTTATCAGATTACTCGCTACGCCTACAAGGATGGAAAAGTTTATGGTGTATTCGCCACCACTTTTGCAGATGATGCAGCAGGACAGACGGAGGTGAATAAAATTGTAAACTCTTTCAAAATAGTGGAAGGGTAAAATGAAAAAGCCCGCTTTCGCGGACTTGTTATTTAAGAACTTGAAAAAGGCATCCGGCTATCGTAATCACAATTAATACCGTTCCGGAAATGCCAAGCCAACGATTGTTTTTGTGCTCGCTTCGAGCGTCATAATTTAGTCTCATATACACACGCAGTTTTTAGGGGTTAAGTAATCAATTGTCAGTAAAAAAATACTGGCATTATTCGGAAGATACAGTTTTTTTCCATAGCGTGCTTTCTCTACGCAAACTTATGTTTGTAAAGAATGGTCAGTAACATTCTATTCTGCAAGTTATCGTTACGGCATTACTCCTGTTGCGGAAGCGGAGTGGGCAAATATGCCTCGTGTTTAATTTCCGATAGACGCTCCATTTACTACCTTAGTAGTCTTAAAACTATACCGATGAAAATAGTGATGTGCCTGTTGGGTTTTGTGGTTCTTTTAGGTTGTAAAAAAAATGGAGATCATACTCCTTTTGCCCCGCTTCAATTTGAAATATCAGGATTGCCAGATACGGCAAGGATGGAACAAACCGATACAACAGAAATACTATTCTCCATAGATTTCGTTTCAGGGTTTAAAGACAGAGTTGCCTTACAAATTAGCAACTTGCCTTCTACCATTAGTGCAAGTTTTTCGAGCAATATAGACACCCCCAGTTATAGCACAGTTCTCCGACTGGTATCTCACGGTGCAGACACCGGTACTTATAATATTGTCATTACTGCGGCCGATAGCAGGCAAACGAAGATTGATAGTTTCAAACTGAGGGTAAATCCAACTCCTGTAAATCCTGCACTCACTTTAGTGGGTAATTATGCCGAAACGGGTCCTTGTACGCTGGCCGGAAGCATCAACAATACTGTTAGTATTGCTGCGCACACACCAGAATTTAATAAAGTCATTTTCTCCAGACTTTGGAATAATAATCCCAACACGGTTTTGCAGGCAGATCTTGATCCGGTTAGTCAAACAATTTCAATTCCTTCTCAAACAGTAAATAGCGCTGTATTTAGCGGAACGGGTTTCTACAGCGGCAATCAAATCCACATAAACTATACGGTGGAGATGGGATTTACAAAGGACAATTGCAGCGTTGTTTTGAACAAGCAGTAAGCATTGTGTTTTTCAGTGTGGGATAAATTTTTTTATCTTGTTTGAAAACACGTACACTTTATGCAAAAAATCAACTTCCTCTATGTTGCTTTAGCCTCGCTTATTCCCATTGCTGTTGGGTTTGTTTGGTACAGCAAACCATTGTTTGCAGACGCCTGGATGCGAGCCGCAGAGGTTTCTGAAGAGAAACTAAAAAGTGGCAACATGGCGCTTATTCTTATTCTCACTCTTGTGTTGAGTTTAATGTTGTCTGTGAGCCTGATGCCTATCGTCATTCATCAGTTTGGCGTTTTTGGTGTTTTGGCAAATGAAACCGGGATAGATGATCCAAATTCGGAAGCGGGAAAATTCATCGCAGGGTTTATGGAAAAGTATGGCAGCAATTTCAGAACGTTTAAACACGGATCTTTTCATGGTGTGATTGCCTCATTGTTCTTTGCCTTACCCCTTATCGGCATTAATGCAATGTTTGAAAGAAGAAGCTTTAAGTACGTTGCCATTCACACCGGCTACTGGTTGATTACTTTAGGACTAATGGGCGGGGTAATTTGTGCTTTTGTATAGTTTTCCTAAAAGAAGAAGAGACCAAAATTTCGGTCTCTTCTCCACTTTTGCCAATATTAAATTAGTTGCCGTATTCGCTTAAAAATTTGATGCGCATCATCTGTAAATGCTCAATGCTTACATCCCGGTCTTTAAACTCTTCGTAAGCATATTCCAAATTGTCGTCTGCGCTGTTGCGGAAATAGTCGAAAATATCTTCCTGCTCGTACTCGTCCAGTTCTTGTTCCAGACAATAATCAAGGTTTAATCTGGTGCCACTGGCCACGATTGTTTCCATCTCGTTCAGCAGATCAGGAAGCGTGAGATCTTTGTTCTTTGCAATAGTCTCCAGCGGAATTTTTTTATCAATGTTCTGAATGATGAACACCTTCATGCCGCTTTTGTTTACTACGCTTTTCATCACAAAATCATCGGGCTTAGTAATGTCGTTTTCCTCCACATATTTTGCAATAAGCTCAATGAATTTTCTTCCAAATTTCAAAGCCTTGCCTTTACTCACCCCTTGTATGCGCTCCAATTCCTCCATTGTGGTGGGGTAATTGATAGACATATCTTCCAAAGAATTTTCGAGGAAGATTACAAACGGAGGAAGGTTTTTTTCCTTAGCTACTTTTTTGCGAAGGTCTTTTAGCATTTCAAACAGCACAGGATCTGCAACGGCAGTTGCCCCGGCATTTGCTACTTCTTCGTCATCACCATCGGCATTCTCATAATTATGGTTCAAAGCCACCATAATAGAAAAAGGCTTTTTAAGAAACTTGTGGCCTTTCTCCGTGATTTTTAGCAATCCATACTCTTCAATGTCTTTCCGCAATAAACCTTCCAGCATCATTTGGCGGATCAGAGAATTCCAAAAGTTGGCATCCATCTCCATAATAAGTCCGGCGCCGAAGGATTTAAGTTTATCGTGGCGGAAAGTTTTGATCTGCGGATTTGCCTTGCCCAGAATTATGTTCACCACATAATCTATATTGAAACGCTCGTCGAGTTCATTAACCGCATCGAGCACAATCTTAGAGCTATCTTTTACTTCCAGTTTTTCTTTCGGATTAAGACAGTTGTCGCAATTATTGCAATTATCCTGCTTCAATTCTTCACCGAAATAATGCAGTAAAAGTTTTCTGCGACACACGCCGCTTTCAGCATAAGCCACTGTTTCTGCAATGAGTTGCGCACCCACTGAGCGGCTTGTCGCGCATCAAGTGTTCCAGCTTTTGAACGTCTTTATTTGAGAAATACAAAATGCACTTTCCTTCCAATCCATCCCGCCCAGCGCGTCCGGTTTCCTGATAGTAATTTTCAAGCGATTTTGGAATGTTCCAGTGAATTACAAAACGCACATCGGGTTTGTCAATTCCCATACCGAATGCAATTGTAGCCACGATCACATCCACTTCTTCCATTAAGAATTGATCTTGCCTTTGCGCACGAATATTGCCTTCAAAACCGGCATGGTAGGCAACTGCGGAAATGCCGTTTGCCATTAGTGTGTTTGCCAATTCTTCCGTAGTCTTTCGGTTGAGGGTATAAATGATACCACTCTTTCCCTTCATGCTGTGAATGAACTTCACCATGTTTTTCATTACCGTTTCCTTCGTTCCTTTTGGAACAATTTCGTAGTAAAGATTAGGACGGTTGAAAGAGGAGATGAAAATATTCGGCTTGCGTAGTGACAGGTTCTTTACAATATCATCCTGCACTTTGGGCGTAGCTGTAGCAGTAAGTGCAATGATTGGCAATTCAGGATTGATCTGGTCAATCATATCGCGCAGCTTTCTGTATTCCGGGCGAAAATCATGTCCCCATTCAGAAATACAATGCGCTTCATCTACCGCAATGAACGAAATATTGATGTCGGAGAAAAAGTCAATGTTCTCTTGTTTGGTCACTGTTTCTGGCGCAACGTAAAGCATTTTGGTCTGCCCGCTCAACAAATCGGTTTTTACCTTTTTTTGTTGTGTTTTGCTAAGGGTAGAATTGAGAAAATGCGCAACATGCTCCCTGTCGCTGTAACTGCGGATCAGGTCAACCTGATTTTTCATCAAAGCAATGAGCGGAGAAACAATCAGTGCCACACCCTCGCTAAGAATAGCCGGAAGTTGATAGCAAAGCGACTTGCCACCGCCCGTAGGCATTATTACGAATGTATCCTTGCCTGAAAGAATACTCTTGATGATTTTCTCCTGATCGCCTTTGAAATTATCGAAGCCAAAATGCTCCTGTAACGATTTCTTTAAATTAAGTTTCGATTTTGAGGTAATAGTACCTGCATCCATACACAATAAAATTTTGCCTTAGGTAACGATCAAATCATCCGCAGAAAAGTATGAGAAAGTAGATTGAATATCTGTTGCTCTAAAAGGACTGCGAATTTACGATAGGGAAGATAAAAAAACTAAAATAAACAAGCAACCTATTTTTCCGATGTGTTTATTCCACCGACAAATAATGCGTTTGGAAATCGTAATCTTTTTCCAGAAAAGAGAGGAGGTTGTGAAAATGTTGTGGTTTAGTGATGAAATCGGTCGTGTTTACATCAATAGTCAATGTTTTGTGAAGGTTCTGTTTCAGATATTGTTGATACACGTCCTGCACTTTTTCAAGATATTCATCGGCTATTTTCTGCTCATAACTTCTGCCACGCCTTTGAATATTTTTTTGCAACTTACCAATGGGGCAATGCAAATAGATTAGCAAATCGGGCTGCGGCAGTTGAATGTCTATAATGTCGAATAGCTTTTGAAACAGTTCATATTCATCGTCCTTCAGATTGATCTTCGCAAACAATTTGCTTTTGGTAAACAGATAATCTGAAACAATTTTTTGCTGAAAAAGATCCTGATGCAATAAGATTTGTTTGAGTTGCTTATAGCGATCTGCGAGAAAGGAAAGCTCCAGTGGAAAGGCATATCGTTCCGGCTCGTTATAAAATTTCGGGAGAAAATTATTGTCTGCAAATTCTTCAAGTATCAATCGCGCATCATAGTGCTTTGCCAATAAGTTAGCCAGCGTACTTTTTCCGGCTCCTATATTTCCTTCAATAGCGATGTAGCGGTAGTTCATAAGTGGAGGTAAAGATAGAGGGCAAAATGATGAAGACTATCTCCGCAATTAAAACCACTTTTCAATTTCCATCTTTCTTACCACAAGCTTATCCTCACATTCCTCCAACAATTTTCCAACCTTTTTTCCAACTACAGGATGCACTAAATTTTCTGCTATCTCATTCAGTGGTTCAAGCGTAAATCTTCTGTCCTGCAAAAAAGGATGTGGCACTTTTAGTGTGTCTGTATTAATTATCTCATTGTTGAAGAAAAGTATATCAATATCGAGTGTGCGCTGCCCCCATTTTACTTCGCGTTGTCTGCCGAGAACAAGTTCTGTTTTTTGAATGTTGTGCAATAACGCTCTTGAAGAATTGTCTGTACTTATCTCAATCACCATATTCAGAAAATCGGGCTGATCCTTCTTTCCCCATGCGGCGGTTTCGTAAACGGAAGACTGTTTCTCAACGGTTGCAAAAGTGGCAATCACATTAATTGCCTGTAGCATCCATTGCATTCTGTCGCCTTCATTGCTGCCCAAAAGCAGATATACTTTATTCATCGTAGCAAAGTTATTACGAAGTTTCTTTCACCCTTTTTGTGTTTTGTCTTTTGAATTTATCACCATGTATCTTTGCTGCCACAATTAAAAAACGAAAGCAATTTTCATGAAGCAGTTTTTCAAAATGTTCTTCGCATCCTTTCTCGCTATGATAGTGATGAGTGTTATAGTGTTTGGCTTAACGGTAGGTCTTATCGCGGCACTTGCAAGCGATGCCGGTGAGGATGGTAAAGAAGTAGCAGCAAATTCTGTGTTGCGGATAGAGATGTCGAAAGTAATACATGAAATAGGTGAGACGAACCCTTTTGCAGCATTCGGCGGGCTTGCCTATTCTCCTGGCTTGTACGATATCATCAAAGCCATAGAAACTGCAAAGACAGACAAAAACGTAAAGGGCATTTTCATAAAGATGGATATGACACCCAACGGATGGGCTACGCTGCAACAACTCCGTCAGGCATTGGTGGCATTCAAAGCGAGCAAAAAGTTTATCTACGCTTATGGAGAAGTTGCGCCGCAAAAATCTTACTACCTGGCAAGTGTAGCCGATAGTATTTTCCTCAATCCTGTAGGGTTTACGGAACTAAATGGTCTTTCCTCCGAACTCCCATTTTTCAAAGGCACTTTGCAGAAACTGGAAATTGAACCAGAGATTTTTTACGCAGGAAAATTTAAAAGCGCAACAGAGCCTTTTCGTGAGGAGAAAATGAGTGAGCCTAACAGAAAGCAAATTTCAGATTTGCAGGAAGATATCTGGACGGAGTTTACAACTGCTGTAGCATCGCACTCGAAGGTGAGCGCCGCCACTGTGGACGGCTGGGCGCAAACAGGAGCCATACAATTTCCGGAAGATGCATTGAGAAATAAGCTTATTGACGGACTTGCCTATATAGACCAGGTGGAGGATATAATTCGCTTGAAGCTCGATAAGAAGAAGGATGATAAGAAGAAAGACGATGAGAAAATAAACTACGTGGAGCTTGATGAATACACAAGTACCGTAAAGCGCAAACGCAAAATGAAAGATGGGCGTATAGCGGTATTGCTTGCAGAAGGCAGTATTACTGATGGACAAAAGAACGAGGATTTTGAAATTGCCTCAGAAGATTTTGTGGCGCAGATCAGAAAGATCAGGAAGAATGATAAAATAAAAGCGGTAGTGCTGCGGGTAAACTCTCCGGGTGGTAGTGCGCTGGCATCGGAAGTTATTTTGCGGGAGTTGCAACTGCTGCGTGCAAAGAAGCCAATCATCGTTTCTATGGGCGATGTGGCGGCATCGGGTGGGTATTATATTGCTTGCCAGGCGGATAGCATATTTGCTTTGCCCAATACTATAACCGGAAGCATTGGCGTGTTTACCATGTTGTTTAATGCGGAGAAAATGTTGCAGAATAAGTTGGGAATTACTTTCGATGAGGTGAAGAATGCACCTTATGCAGATTTCCCCACTGTGACTCGTGCGCTAACTGCTGAAGAAGGAAGAAGAATGCAAGCGATGGTAGATACTATTTACCAAACATTTATGCGTAGGGTGGCTACGGCACGCCGCATGGAAACGGCGATGGTGGATAGCATAGCGCAGGGGCGTGTGTGGAGCGGAACGGATGCGCTG
>CALMWT010000003.1 GCA_937870855.1 uncultured Taibaiella sp. | reverse complement strand
CGGCGCTACTTCGTATATCTGGCTGCCGGAAAATTCTTTGTCGTATGAACCGGATCAAACACCATTTATAAGAATTTTTAAGCCCGAAGAATTTACAGTGATTGGAAAAAATGAAACAGGTTGCAGCGACACGCTAACTTTCAGCTATACGAATATCGAAGCCTGCTGCACTTTTTCTTATCCTACCGCTTTTACACCCAATGGAGATGGAAAGAACGATACATGGCGGCCAATTATGTATGGAAACTACAGGACTTACGAACTCAGCCTTTACGACCGCTGGGGTTTGAGGTTGTTTCATTCCTTTATTTCTAACGAAGGCTGGGATGGAAATTACAATAGCCACCCACAAAGTATCGGTACTTACTATTACTTTCTGAAAGCCAAATGTGTGACAGGCAAAGAAGAAATGCACAAAGGAGAATTCTCACTGCTGCGATAGGGATTCATTGTTTATTATACTGCGAAGAGCGAAGCAGAAAGCGAAGCAACATGGGTAATTCAAGGAAAGAAGAAGATTCTGAAAGTGACCACAATACTCATTAAAAGTTAAAAAACGGTTTGCGGAAAATTTTCGCACTGGAGAATGGTGTAATTTACGTTGCATCAGTTTTAAGCAATGAGAGGCATTTTCTTCGTAATAATTTTTCTATCGTTTTCATTTTCTTCATTCGCATCAAGGATCTTCATTCCAATGGATGCAGACGAACAAAAAAATCACCTTAAAGCCTATGGCGTTGCTTATGCCGCACTCAAACTGGGCGTGGAAGTGGATTGGCTGCTTAATTACAAAGGCGGAAGTTTTGCGATGGATCATGTAGAAGCGGTGGAACGTCTGTGTAAGCTACGTGGAATTGACTATCAGGTAATAAGTGATGCGCAATATGCAGGAATCGTTTCAGAAATTACTGACCCCGATGTAAATGCCGATGTTATTAAACTCGAAAAGCCACCAAAGATTGCAGTATATACCCCCAGCAATAAAATGCCATGGGACGATGCGGTAACGTTGGTTTTAGAATTTGCTGAAATTCCTTACGATAAAGTTTATGATGACGAAGTGTTGGAAGGTAAGCTGGCGGAATACGATTGGTTGCATTTGCACCATGAAGATTTTACAGGGCAATACAGCAAGTTTCTAATGTACCGCAATCAGGCATGGTATCAGGAAGATGTTCGTATTCAGGAGGCGCTTGCAGCAAAGCATGGTTTCAAAAAAGTTTCTCAATTAAAACTTGCGGTCACAAAAAAGATCAGAGAGTTTGTAGCAGGCGGAGGATACATGTTTGCAATGTGTTCCGCGACCGATAGTTACGACATAGCACTTGATGCTCAAAATACCGACATTGCTGATGTGCCCTATGATGGTGACGGCATTGATCCGCAGGCTCAGGCAAAACTGGATTACACACAAGGTTTTGCTTTTAAAGATTTTTCGGTTTCAATGAATGCATACGATGGCGAATTTTCAAACATTGATAATACGCCGTATCGCAATGGACGGGTGCAGATGAATGTGGACTACTTCACCTTATTTACTTTCTCTGCCAAGTTCGATCCCGTGCCTACTATGCTTTGCCAAAATCATACAACTACCATCAAAGGTTTTATGGGGTTGACTACTGCCTTCAGAAAAGAAGTATTGAAAACAAATGTGTTGGTGATGGGAGAATACAAACCCGTAAACGAAGCCCGCTACATTCATGGTGAGTATGGAAAAGGCACCTGGACATTTTATGGCGGTCACGATCCGGAAGACTATCAGCACATGATCGGCGATCCTAAAACAGAACTTATCAATCATCCTACTTCTCCGGGCTATCGCCTTATTTTAAACAACGTTTTATTTCCCGCCGCAAAAAAGAAACCGCGCAAAACGTAACATTTTCTGTTTTGTTTTTGGACTTTGATATCATGTAATTCTTTGCAATTGAGATTGTATTTTTCAGATAATTTCCGTGTCTGAAAGCATCGTTAAGCACAGGAAAAACATTATCATTGTACACAACAATATTTCAAAATGGAAGTAAACAGCAACGTTGAATGGTCTGACCTGCCGGATTTTGTGCGGGCAGCTTTTCAAACAAAATTCGGGATGCCACGAAAGGTATTACTACCCGCAGGAATGATCATTTACAAGTTCAATGATTTTATGACATTGCACGGGCCTACCAGCAATGCGTTGTCACCCTGGTGGAGTCCCTTCAATGCTTATCAGCATGATGCCGGCTGGGAACAAAAAGCAAAAATTGCAAAAGCCAATGGAGTAAGTGTACGTGAATGGGGTAGGTTAACCTCTGCTGTGAAAGAAAACTGGAATTCCATGAATTATTTGCTTGTGATAACGCTCAAAGAACCCGTATATGGTTTCTTCGGTGGTTTTGCGCAAATGGCAAGAGTAGATGCAGGTGCAGCAAGTAAAGTTCGTCCGGGTGAACAACGAGGTGGATCAAAGAATTTACCTGGAGGCGCTACTCAGTTTTATATTCCAAATCTTACCTCCGACCATGTATCGGCCTGGAGAGTAGAGGATCTGAGTCGCCAATAGCGCGCACATATCTTTTGCCTTGTTTGGTGGAACAGATTTTTATGGACTATTGAAAAAAGAGCGCGTATGTATAGGTTGGATTTAGTGTATGGTAGTGATTCTTACAATTTCATAAAGTTTGTTGCAAACTTCTTCCATGTATTTTTCGAGGAAGGCAAAAACAGCGATCAATACGAATTAGCAGGCCTGATTGACACGCTCAAAGTTCAATTAGATCTTCACAACGGTGAAAGCACTGTGCATTTACAAATGGATTTGCAGGTGCTTACCGTTTTTTCTCAATTAGTGGATTGGGTAGCAAAGAAAAACCTTTCAGAAAACGAGACGGTTGAAACAATTGCGCGACGTACCGAACAAATTTGCAACTTTCAAATTTGGCATAAATTTCTAAAGCTCAGTAATCTTTTCTTTGAGCAGATAAAGCAGTTTTTACAACCGCATGAATGGGAGGAAATTGAAGCCGTTTTGAATAGCGGAGGCATGGATAGTTACAAACAAGTTGCCTGATTCAATCGAACATATTCCACTTCGATTTCGGCTTATCAGGCTTGTCTGTTTTTTCAGAGGAAGGAGCAGTTGTGGTATTTACTTCTATGTGTGATGATGTTTTTTCGGGAATTTGAAATTTTGAAACTGCATCATCCGTATTAATAAATAGGTCTTGCTTGCGGTATTGTTTTGTGCGCAGAATGCCGTTTTCGTGCCAGTACCTGATTGCAAATTCCGGGTCTTCATCTTCCATCAAAAAATAATCAACCGCACCAAAAAACTCGCGGATCTGACCCTGATCGCAGGTGGGTAAAAATATTCTTAGAACACGCGGATCATAAAACCGGAAATATAGTTCTTGTTCATCCTCTGTTTTCACCAGCAAAAATTTCCTGAAATGCTTGTGAAGTTCTT
>CALMWT010000002.1 GCA_937870855.1 uncultured Taibaiella sp. | reverse complement strand
TTTTGAAAATGAGTATAAATTCATAATCAAGTTTAAGGATGCCATTTCGTGGATATGGGTAAGAACCCATTTGAATGCCGCCTCCTGTTGTATTTGACGTGGTTACCTTCTGCCAAATAATAGCGCCCATGTAATCAAATCCGATGTTCTCGCAGAATTTAATTATCTCTTCCCGAATTGGAATCACCTTGTATCTGCCGTAATAAACAGAACGGGCAAACTGGTCGCCAATGTTCACACAAAGCCTGCACCCATTATGTAGCACACGGTAACATTCTTTCCAAACAAGATTAAGGTTGTTTATGTAAGCTTCGTAGCTGTCGTGAAAGCCAATTTGGTTGTCCGAGCCATAATCTTTAAGCTGCCAGTATGGTGGTGAAGTAACGGCTAGGTGCATTGAATTATCTTTCAATTCCAGCATTTGCCGACTGTCTCCATTAATGATTTTGTGAAAGGTGCTCAAATTGTCTGTCGTTATGCGGCAAATTTACGTTTCTAAGCGCTCGAATCATTAGTGTGTTGACAACTTACAGAATGTTGGCATACAGACAACACAAGGTTGTTTTTGAGCGTAAATATTTGATGAAGAGGTTTTGGTTTCCCTGTTAAATTTGTTCGAGGAAATGGCAGTAGAACTAGAATTTATCATTTGCAAAACGAAAAAAGACAGTTTACATTTTCCGCATGATCAGCCACTACCCACAGAATTGATTAAGAAAATAATTTTACGAAAACTGAAAAACATGTCCACTATTTCAAAAGAGATTCTTGCTTACAACAACACTCAAACAGCTGAATACAAATCTCTTTGCGACACACTGGCAAAAGAAATCAGTACACATTTACACGATGCGGAAAACAAAATCTGGCATGGACATCCTGTATGGTTTCTGGAAGGAAATCCGATAACAGGATACAGCAAAGAGAAAAAAGGATTGCGATTGATGTTTTGGAGCGGTGCAGATTTTAATGAAAAACAATTGAGTGTAAGAGGAGAAAAATTTAAAGACGCTTCAATATTCTATCAGTCGGCTGGTGAAATCAATACTACAGATTTAAAACGTTGGCTGGAAAAGTCGAGCGCCATTCAATGGGATTATAAAAATATTGTGAAGCGAAAAGGTGTGTTAGAGCGATTGAAATAGTTTCATAAAAACGCACCGATTTTCTACCGTTTTTCCGGTATTGAAGCAATCAGCTTTTTGGTGTACTCATTTTCCGGATGCTGTAAAACTTTTACAGCCTCACCACTTTCCACAATTTTTCCGGCTTGCATCACCATCACTCTGTCGCTGATGTAGTGAACCACTGAAAGATCGTGAGAAATAAAGAGATAAGACAGATCAAATTCCCCCTGAAGTTCTTTTAGCAGATTTAATATCTGAGCCTGAACACTTACATCGAGTGCGGAGACACTTTCATCGCAAATCAAAAGTTTGGGGCGTAAAGCAAGAGCGCGTGCAATACCCAATCTTTGCCGTTGTCCACCGGAAAATTGATGCGGATAACGTTTCATACTGTTGGAGGGAAGATGCACCAGATCAAGCAATCGTTGCGCTTCTTTTTCCAGTTCTTTTTTTGGAACAATGCCATGAACCATCATTGGCTCCATCAACATATCGCCTATGTTCATGCGGGGATTTAGCGAAGCAAATGGATCCTGAAAAATCATTTGAATTTCCTTGCGAACTTGTTTCCATTCTTCTTTGTTGGTCTTTGCAAGGTCTTTGTTTTGGTAAATAATTTGCCCGTCGTGTATCGGTATCAATCCGAGCAAACTTCTGCTTAACGTGCTTTTTCCGCATCCGCTTTCTCCTACCAATCCAAGCACTTCGCCTTTGTGTAAGGTAAAAGACACATCATTCACTGCTTTGTAATAACTAACTGACCTTCCCAGCCAATCTTTCTGATCGGAAAACCACACGCGGAGATTGTTTACTTGAAGGAGGCTGATAGTTGAGGGGTGAGGGGTGAGGATTGAGGATTGAGGAGGATTGAGGATTGAGGGTTTCTCTAAAAAATCGGATACAGTTGGTAGAACTTGACCCTTATGATCGGGTGAAGGCTTGCATGCAATGAGTGCTTTTGTATAGGGATGTTGCGGGTGAAGAAATATTTTTTCTGCACTTCCATACTCCACCATTTCACCTTTTAACATCACCAGCAACTCATCAGCAATTTTCGTAGCAAGTGCAAGATCGTGCGTAATAAAAATCATGGCGGTTCCTGTTTGTTGTTGCAATTCCTGCATCAACCTGATTACCTCCATCTGCACTGTAACATCGAGGGCGGTCGTGGGTTCATCGGCAATCAATAAAACCGGATAATTGCACATTGCCATCGCTATCATTACGCGTTGTTTTTGTCCGCCCGATAATTGATGTGGATAGCGATTGTAAATTTTTTCAGGATTGGGTAATTGCACTTTCTTCAACCAATCTTTTGCAATATTTTTTGCTTCCTGTTTTGATACATTTTGATGCGTAATTACAGACTCTGAAATTTGTTTGCCAATCAGCATCACAGGATTTAAGGAACTCATCGGCTCCTGAAAAACCATTCCTGCTTCTTTACCACGTATGGCTTGCCAGTGGTGAGAATCGCCTAATTCATGTAGGGCAATAACGTCTTTCTCTGCATTCAAATATACACTGCCCTTCACGTGTGCGGTATGCGGCAATAATCCCATCAATGCCAGCGCAGTAAGCGATTTACCCGAACCACTCTCCCCCACTATTGCCAATGTTTTACCTCGCTGCAATTCAAAAGAAACTTTATTTACAGCAATAAAAGGATTGTCTCCACCAAACGTGATGCGCAAATCTTTAACCGATAATATCGTCTGCTTGTCCATCAAAATTTCAGGTGTCTTACTGTAAGTCCGTCGTTTATAAGTTGCTTCAACGAATTAATACCAATGTGCAAGTGCATCTCCACATAATTTTTTGTTACAGCTATATCTGTTTCGGCAGTCTTTACCCCTTCCGGTATCATCGGTTGGTCGGAAACGAGAAGCAGCGCGCCGGTGGGTATTTTATTCGCAAAGCCCACAGTAAAAATGGTTGCCGTTTCCATATCTATGGCCATCACGCGTGTTTTTCGCAGATATTCTTTAAACTCGTCGTCATGCTCCCACACTCTACGATTTGTGGTATAAACAGTGCCCGTCCAGTAATCTTTTTGGTCATCTCTAATTGTTGTAGAAATTGCTTTTTGCAATGCAAATGAAGGAAGCGCAGGCACTTCCGGCGGAAAATAATCGTTGCTTGTTCCTTCACCTCTTATTGCAGCAATGGGCAGTATCAGATCGCCCACATTGTTCTTTTTTTTCAGCCCTCCGCATTTACCCAAAAATAAAACTGCTTTGGGTTCGATAGCGCTAAGCAAATCCATCATAGTGGCGGCAGTGGGGCTACCCATTCCGAAATTAATAATGGTGATCCCATCGGCGGTGGCGCATTGCATGGGTTTGTCCAGTCCCACAATAGGCACATCATGTTCTTCTGCAAATAGTTTTACATAATTACTGAAGTTGCAAAGCAAGATGTACTCACCAAATTGCTCCAGCTTCTGACCAGTATATCGGGGTAGCCAGTTTTGTACAATGTCTTCTTTAGTCTTCATGTCTGCGTAAATTAATTTAAATAGAGAAAGGACAATCAATCAAGGTTAATAAAACCATGCACATCAATGCCGATATTACTTCTTCATAAAACTTTTATGAACCTCGAAAACCTTTTTATCTTTCATAAAAATCAAAAGTTCCATTTTATGAACAGACTACTTTACCCACTAATGCTCTGCTGTATTTTTTGTTGGAATTCAGGCAAGGCGCAATTATCTCAGTCTTACAAAGCAAGGTTAGATTTTGTGTTCGACAGTGTGTGCATTGCCAACAATATGCATGGCGCTTCCGCAGCAGTTATTGTACCCAATCAAGGGATTTGGAAACGAGCTTTCGGAGTATCTGAAACAGGTGTTCCGTTGGATACTAATATGCTGATTGGTATCGGCAGTAATACTAAAACCTACATTGCTGTTACGTTGCTGAAAATGCAGGAGCAAAGTCTCGTGAATCTTGATGATACGATAGGCACCTGGATTCAACATCCGCAGGTGAATGGTCAGATCACTATCCGTCAATTGCTGAACCACACAAGTGGTGTATTCAGCTATACAAACAACCCCGATTTTGAAGACAGTATTCTTGCAGATTTCAACAGAGTATGGCAACCCGAAGAAATGTTTAGCCTTATTTCTCCTCCGGTTTTTGCACCAGGCGGAGGTTGGGATTATTCCAATTCAAATTACTTGCTGGCAGGGCTAATTATTAAAGACATGAATCAGCCACTTAGCACTACTCTACGCAATATGCTCTTGAATCCCCACGGGCTAAACAACACCATTTTATTTCCTGAAGAAAGTTCAAGCCTTGTGTTTGCCCACCCGTGGAGCGACAACTTTAGCGGCACGCATCAGGAGGATCTGATAGCCGATTACGGTTATTCCAACAACGCAGTATTTAGCATGGCATGGGCAGCAGGCGCACTGATAGCTACGGCTGAAGACAATGCAATGTTTTGGAGTAAACTTATCAACGGACAACTATTGAACAGTGCATCAATGGCAGAGTTAAAACAGTGGGTAACGTTGAATGCTTCCACACGATATGGATTGGGAATTTTTAGAATGAACAACGTGAATCTGCGACATGTATTAAGTCATGGCGGAACTAACCTCGGTTACATCAATGAAAACCTTGCAGACTCTGTATCGGGCGTTGCTATTTCAGTGCTTACAAATCAGGACAGTATTATGAATGGCGTGTTGTTTACCAGAGTAGTTGCCCCACTGCACAAAGCTACCATCCAATTAGCTACAGACATTTCCGACATTCATCACACCCCACCTAAAGTCACTATTTATCCCAATCCTTCACAAGGAAAAATTTACATTTCAGGTATGCCATCGGGCAAGCTCCAGTTATCAGACATAAATGGGCGGCAGTTATTTTCAAGTGCATTTGAAGATAAAAAAGAAATTACACTGCCCCATGTTGCACCAGGATTGTATATAGTGCGGCTAACGGACGATAAAGGAAACAACATTCATAGCACATTGAAAATAGAGTAATTCCTCACAAACATTCACTACAAACTAAGCCTGCTATGCGGGCTTTTTTGATTTTACTTTAGTGCAATAGTATCGGCGAACCTTCCAAAAAAAGTCGTCAATATTTTTCACCTTTGCACCTCACAATTCATAAACTAAAAACCATCTGAAATGAAGGCAATTTTTTTGATTCCGGGATTACTTCTCACATCCATTCTTTACACTTCTTGCGGAGACCAGGCTCCTAAAGGAGACGAAGCTACTATTCAGGATGCGCAGCAAACTTCTACGGCTGAAGGAACACAATATGTAGTGGACACTCAGGCATCACGAATCCGTTTTGTAGGACATGGCGTAGGAAAAAATCATCCTGGAATTTTTAAACTTTCATCGGGAAATGTAGCAGTTGCCAACAATCAGATAACAGGAGGCAGCTTTGTGATAAACATCAACTCGATGGAGCTGGAAGAAAAGGGCGGCATGTTTGATGAAAAACTTCATCCGCATTTGATGAGCGGCGACTTTTTCGATGCTGCAAAATTTGGTACTGCAAAATTTGAAATCACTGGTGTGCAGCCTTACGAGAAAAATGATGGAGATACTTCAATCGTTGAAGGTGCAAACTTTAGAGTAAGCGGCAATTTTATTTTAAAAGATGCCACGAAAAATATCAGCTTTCCTGCCAAAATAGATCTTGATGACAACACGCTGAAAGCAAAAGCCAACTTTGACATAGACCGTACACAATGGCAAATGAATTATGGCAATGATAAAACACTCGGCGATAAATTCATTTCCGAAAAAGTAAACATAGAGCTTGATTTACAGGCAAAACGTTAGTAGGTTTTTGCAGGGTAAAATCACAGTTACTATATGATTGCACTCGATTTTTCAGGTTTGCATTTGAGACTGAAACAGGATGCGGAAAAAACACTCGTATTCGATCCTGTAAGAAAACGGTGGATTATACTTACCCCTGAAGAACATGTGCGGCAGTATTTACTGCAATATCTGATACACGGAATGGAATATCCATCCTCGCTTATTGCGGTTGAAAAAAAAATCATTTCAGGCAAAGTAGCCGGGCGGTTTGATGTGGCAGTCTATGATCGTTTACATAACCCCTGGCTGCTTGCTGAATGTAAAGAACCTGAAGCTGTTATTTCTGAAACAACCTTGTTTCAATTGCTAAACTACCACCGTAGTATTCCCTGCAAATACTGGTTGCTTACCAACGGGCATCAAACATTTTGCGCTGACGCAAACAATGTAAACGATATTAAATGGTTGGAAAATTTACCTTCTTATCAGCATTGAATACTGACTACCGCGCAATGCCTGTAAGGCCTTTTGCACCACGTCGTCGGTTTGTGTACTTACTGTGTAATAGCCATTATTTCTAAAAAGGAAGCGCGCTAATTGCGCCTTCAACTGCAATTCAAAATACTGTTTGCTCGCAGGTTTGTTTAAGACAATTTTATATTGGCTTTGCAAACTGGAAGGAATTGCATTCGCAAAGTTTACCAACAAAGCCGATGAGTTGAATGCTGCATTATATTCCTTAGCTGTTTTGTATTGCTTCAGTTCGTTGCGGTGCTGTAAAAAATATTCCCATAAAAAATCTCTTGTGCTTTCGCTGAAGATTACGTTTAGCAATGCGCTATTCAGCTTCGACGTGTCGTAGGGAACATATATATCGGGCATAATGCCACCACCACTGTAAACCTGTCTTTTATTATTGGTGTAGTAAGTTACGGTATCAGCACTTGCAGTGGTGTCTTTTCCTGTAAGTTCGCCAGAATGAAAACGCTGGGTAAGATCATTGGCATAAGCGTCTCGCCCCTTTGCATACGACCGTTGAATACTTCTGCCCGATGGTGTATAATATTTTGCGATGGTAAGCCTTAGTGCAGCTCCGTTATCCATTTCATACTGCTCTTGCACAAGTCCTTTTCCATAAGTTCTTCTTCCAATTATTATCCCTCTGTCCCAATCCTGAATTGCACCAGCCAATATTTCACTTGCAGAAGCAGAACTCTCATCTACCAAAACTGCCACCTTACCTTTTTCAAACAAACCAGGCTTTTCGGCTTTGTAATCCATGCGTGGTGAATTTCGTCCTTCGGTATAAACTATTAATTTTTCACCGTCAATCAGTTCGTCAACAATTGAAGTTGCAGCATCAAGATAACCGCCGGGATTTTGTCTCAGGTCTATAATAAGAGACGTGGCTCCGTTTTCATTTAATTCCTTCAATGCTTTCAAAAACTCTTCGTAAGTAGTAGCGCTGAAGCGATTAATTTTTATGTAACCAACATTTGGCTCAATCATAAAATTGGCTTCAACACTATAAAGCGGAATAGCATCGCGTTCAATTACTACTTTCTTTTGTGTGCTGTTCATTGCGGGCTGCAACGTTACCAATACCTTACTGTGCTGTTTACCACGTAGCATTTTTATGATCCGGTCGGACGATATGCCTGTACCTGCCACCACGCTGTCTCCTACTTTTATGAGTTTATCACCTATGTCCACACCCGCTCTTTGCGCCGGTCCGCTTTCTATCACAGATGTAACCTGAATCGTATCTCTGACAATCGAGAACTCCACACCAATGCCGAAAAAACTGCCTTCCAAATCTTCCGTCACACTCTGCATTTCACCAGGAGGAATATAGGTAGTGTGCGGATCAAGATGACTTAAGATGCCGGTAACTGCATCTTCGTACAGCAAATCTGTGTTTACAGAATCAACATACTTTTCTTTGATGAGGTCAATAAGCTGTTCAAGACGATCATTCCGTTCAATTACGTACTGAATATCGCGTTTGCTTCTTAGAGTATCGCGTAGGTTGAAGCCCAGCACCATACCAAAAATCATTACCAGGGAAAACAGCAGCGGTGTCCAAACTTTTAATCGGCTGCCTTGTCGTTGATCCATTTGAAAAAGAGAGCGCAAATTTAGGGGCTTAAAACGAATATTAATGATCGAATAAATATCAGACCATCGCTTTTATTTAGTTGCGTTGCCATTTTGCATTTTAATTAGGAATTTGTAGCGATGCAATGCAAATTTGTAGTCTAATCAACTCCGATGGCTTCCTTGTTGCTTGCAGAAAGTGGCTCCACAAAAACCGACTGGTGCCTTGTTCAAAAAACAGGGAAAACCCTTCATTTTAAAACTTCCGGCATCAATCCTTATCTGCAATCTTCAGAGCAAATTCTTTCTCTTTTAGAACACGAGTTGAGTTGGAACGAGGAAAAACACAAAACTACAAGCATTGCATTTTACGGCGCAGGAGCCAGCAGACTCGAACAACAGAAAAAACTTGCAGATGTCCTTAAGCAATTCTTTGGCAGTAAGGCTATAGAAGTACACTGCGATATGATGGCTGCTGCAAGAGCTATGTGCGGTGAAAACAGGGGAATCGTTTGCATACTCGGCACCGGCAGCAACAGTTGCTTTTATGATGGTAAAAAAATAAAGGATCGGCAAACATCGCTGGGATACATTGCCGGTGATGAAGGAAGTGGTAATTATCTGGGAAAACGTGTGTTACAATATTACGCCTACCATACTTTCGATGAAGAACTGATGATGTGCTTCGAGCAATTGCATGGCAACGATATCGGTGCTATTTTAAGAAGGTTGTATTCCGAACCTTTCCCCAACAGATACCTTGCTACATTCGTTCAGTTGCTAAAAGAAAACAGAGGGCACTACATGGTGGAGAATATTATTGAAGATTGTCTCAATGATTTTTTTCACGCGCACCTTATGAAATATCGCCAAAGCTGGAACACACCTTTATACTTTACAGGATCCATTGCTTACGAGTTTAAAGATGTAATTGGCAATCTTTGTCACCAATACGAAATAGAACTTGGCGCTATTGAGAAAAGTCCGATGGATAATCTGGTAAAGTTTCATCGAAAGACATTGTAACAGAAAAACAAAAAAAACCTCATTCGCTATGGTGAGGTTTCTTTTTAATGGTTGAAATTAGTTTTATGCTTTTTGCAACTTTTGGCTAAGTGCCTGCTGCAATAGAAAATAACTTCCAAATAAAACAGTATTGCCAATCAGATCGCTCATCAAGGTGTTCTTCAAAAATGGAATAGCCATTACATAAGTTGTAGTCAGCCCCTCGAAACTATGTCCGTACATTCCTGAAACAAAAGCGCCAAAGTTGGAAACAATAAAAAATATCGCAGATCCGCTGATAGAATATCCTAAAACCTTTGTAGCATTTGGCTGATTCATTTTTGTACCCAACAGCGTAACGGCAAACATAGAGGCATAAACAAACCACTGCTCAATGCCGTAAAAGCCACGCATGGTAGCACTGGAAGGGAAAAGCTCAATGTATAAATCTGCGATAAACAAAGCCAACAACGGCATTAAAAATGCAAGACTTTTGTTTCTTAATACTGCCCCACCAAACAAACCAATAGCAGCCACCGGAGCAAGGTTATACAAATGCAATTCATGGTTTACAATACGCGCCGTAGCAGCCATAAGTATGAGACCAACTGCGAGGATGATGTTTATTCTGTTATTCTTCATTTCGGTTAATGCTTAGAAAGGCAAATATACTCGGCTTAGGTTAATTCGTAAATATGGTTTTACAGATATTCACATTCACTCACACTGTTGAAGGAAAACATTGCAGAAAGTAGCCCAAAGAAAATACAAATCGTGAGCCGAATAAATTTCCTAATCGGCTCAAAAAATGATAAATCGTGAGCCGAATAAGTTTCCTATTCGGCTCAAAAAACGCTAAATTGTGAGCCGAATAAGTTTTCTAATCGGCTCATGGAAGTTTACAACTGGCAAAAAAAAGACTGGCTTTCCTTTCGTTACTCACTTCGTAATGCAGAGGATGAACTGCTTTTACTGGCTGAAAAAACCGGAAAAATAAGCGGTGCGGTAAATGCTTTGCCCGAAAACCTAAAAACCGAAACCTTAATAGACATCATCGTTTCTGAAGCTATAAAAACTTCGGAAATAGAAGGCGAATACATGAACCGACAGGACGTGATGTCGTCCATAAAAAACAATCTGGGTCTGAATGCAAAACCTGAAAAAGTAAAAAACAAAAAAGCAGACGGCATAGGTCAACTGATGATAGATGTTCGCAATAGCTATAAAGAACCACTGACGCAGGAAAAACTTTTTGCCTGGCATAAAATGCTTTTCATGGGAAGCAGCGATGTATTAACAGGCGCATGGCGCACGCACAAAGAACCGATGCAGGTGGTTTCAGGGGCATTAGGCAAACAAAAAGTTCATTACGAAGCGCCGCCTTCAAGCAGAGTGGCAAAAGAAATGAAGGGATTTATAAAATGGTTTAACGATACAGCGCCCGGTGGTAGCAACGAAATAAAAAAAGCGGCCGTGAGGTCAGCCATAGCTCATTTATACTTTGAAACGATACACCCTTTTGAAGACGGTAATGGCCGCATAGGAAGGGCAATAGCGGAGAAAGCATTGTCGCAGGGATTGGGCCGCCCGGTATTGATAAGCCTTTCCCGCACCATAGAAGCCAATAAAAAAGATTACTACGCCGCATTAGGCAAAGCGCAACGAAGCAATGAAATAACGGCATGGATAACCTGGTTTATCCATACAGTTTTAGCAGCGCAAACAGAATCGGAAGCGCAAATAGAGTTTACACTGAAGAAAGCAAAATTCTTTGACCGTTATAAAAAGCAACTAAACGATAGGCAGCTAAAGGTGGTAAAGCGGATGCTGGATGAAGGCCCTGATGGATTTGAAGGCGGTATGAATGCAGGGAAGTATAGCTCTCTTGCAAAAGTTTCAAAGGCTACGGCTACAAGAGATTTGCAGGCATTGGTGGAAACAGGCGCGTTTGTTCCTTTCGGAGGGGGAAGAAGTACGAAGTATAAATTGAATGTTGTGTAAGCTGTGATGAATGCTTGCGACGGGTGTCGGAGGGCGTTGGAAGTGGTTGTGATGGGTTTGACAGAAATATCCTGAGTTGCAAACTCAGGACAGCGGGAAGTTGAAGATTTAAAATCTCTTGATAGCTTAAGAATAGTCTCAATTGATACTGTTACTGAAAAAATTGAACTGAACGTACCAATAAATTATGTTGTTAACAGGGCTACATATTACAACACTCTATCTCAAATTTCTCTTGAAATTGCGAAAAGCAAGCAGACAATCGCAAATTTAGGTTCCTCACTTTACGGCGGTTATGTCAATAAGCTTCAACATGAAAGTGCCGCTGATGAATTAGCGAAGGCTAAGAAGTATAATGATAGTGCAAACTTGATGGTTCACCTTGGAGATAGTTTGCAGAATAAGCAACGAATGGCTGATAGTGCAACTCTAAAATATTTTGCAGTAACATACTTAATTCAATACACAAAAAAAGACATGACATTCGAAAGGGATACAGCAACTCTTCCAATTACAAAAGACTTTCGTGTATTCGAATACAATCAAATCGCTAAACAATATTTAGACGATTATTATTAACTCCACCTTAGTTCCCCACGCTGTCGTGAGTTTGCAACTTTGCAACTCCCGACTTTGCTTCATAGTAGCAATTACGATCAATCTTAATTCGTCATTTCGAGCGGAGCGGAACGAAGAGAGAACTTTCTCAGCGTTAGCTAAATCTCCTGAGAATTGCTTTTAATTTATGGGTCTAGCGGCAACCTTCAGGAGATTCCTCCCTGCGGTCGGAATGACGGAGTGCTATTGAGCGGATTCCTTTGGGG
>CALMWT010000001.1 GCA_937870855.1 uncultured Taibaiella sp. | reverse complement strand
AAATCTGCGCGTATCCAAATACCAATCCATTTCTTTTGTAGGAATGTGCATCTCATTCATGCGTTGCTCCAGTTTTTCCAACCGCTCTTCTCTTTGCGACCCACCCACTATTTCACCAATACCCGGAGCCAGAATATCCATTGCAGCTACGGTTTCTTTTCCCGGTTCGCAACCATCGTCCTGCCGCATGTAAAATGCTTTGATAGCAGCGGGGTAGTTGGTAACAATCACTGGCTTTTTAAAATGCTTTTCTACCAGATAGCGCTCATGCTCGCTCTGCATATCTATGCCCCAACTCACTTCGTACTGAAATTTCTTTTTCTTGTAAGCAGGCGATTGCAGCAGCACATCTATTGCTTCGGTGTAGGTGATGTGTTCAAATTTGTTGTTCATCACAAACTCCAGTTTTTCTATCAATCCCATTTCACTGCGCTCGTGCTGCGGTTTTTGCTTTTCTTCTTCGGCAAGGCGTTGTGCAAGAAATTCTAAATCTTCCCTGTTATTTTCCAGCGCGTATTGAATAATGTACTTGATAAAATCTTCCGCAAGATCCATGTTGTCATTCAGATCATTGAAAGCAACCTCCGGTTCTATCATCCAAAACTCTGCAAGGTGGCGGGCAGTGTTTGAATTTTCTGCACGGAAAGTAGGGCCAAATGTATAAACCTCGCTGAAGGCCATTGCACCAAGTTCTGCTTCGAGCTGACCACTAACTGTAAGGTTTGTTTGCTTTCCGAAAAAGTCTTCTTTGAAATCTATGGAGCCATCTTCATTGCGTGGCGGATTATCGAATGGCAGGGTCGTTACCCGAAACATTTCTCCTGCACCTTCAGCATCCGAGGCGGTAACGATGGGCGTATGCAGATACACAAAGCCACGATCGTTAAAGAACTTGTGAATAGCAAATGCCAATGAATGACGCACCCGAAACACAGCGCCAAACGTATTGGTACGGAAACGCAAATGCGCAATCTCGCGCAAGTATTCGAGGCTGGGGCGGTTCTTTAATTGCAACGGATATTTTTCCGCATCGCAGCCGCCAAGAATTAATACGCTGCTTGCCTTTATTTCCACTTTTTGCCCCTTGCCCTGCGATGCAACCACACTGCCCGTGATGCTGAGTGCCGCCCCCGATGTAATGCTCTTAACGATATTCGCATCGGTATCGAGCGCTATTACTGCCTGCAGATTACTCATACAAGAGCCATCGTTCAACGCTATGAATTGATTATTTCTAAACGTGCGCACCCAGCCTTTTACGGATACTTCATAGCCGGTTTCTTCGCGCTGCAAAATGTCTTTGATCTTTGTACGTTTCATTTATTGTTGCTGTGTTTCTTTGTTGCTGTGTTTGGTTAGTTCGCAATCACGAAGAAACGCAATCACAAACAACGATTTTATTTCTCGAAGAAAAGATATTTGATGGCAATGACAATCATGAAAATGGCAAATACTTTTTTAATGACCGACATATTGAGGTCTAACGCCACTTTGCTGCCCAGGTAGCCGCCAATTACGAAGGTGGCTGCAAGCAGGAGGGCAATTTTCCAATTGGCATAGCCGCTTTTGTAATAATTATATGCACCAATGAAGGCTACCGGCAGCGAAAGCATGAGGAGGGAAGTGCCTTGTGCTTCTTTTTGATTTAGCCCGAAGATTAGCACCAGTGCAGGCACTATAATAATTCCCCCACCTATGCCCACCAGGCTACTCATAATGCCGGCAAGTAGCCCCACTATTAAAATACCAATGATAAAACCGATACTCATCTGCTTCATAATTTATTTAAAGGGGCTAAATTAGGTGAACTTAAGTAACCGTATAGATAATGAACAACAACGACCCGGAAGCTATTGCCACCCAAAGTAATAGGCCTTGCAGCAATGGTTTTAGCCCTACCGATTTTAGGGTTTTTGCGGAAAGAGATGCGCCTATGAAGAAGAGGGTAAGCACTAAACCTGCCTTTGCGATAGCCACTAATATTTTGCTGTTTGCGTGTATAAAAGGGATGTAGGTGTTGGCAAGCATTGCAAGAATAAAAAAGCCGATGAAGTAGGGGATTTTTATTTTTTGTTTTCCTTCTTTGAAAAAAAATGCGGTAAAAAATGCGAGCGGAATGATCCAAAGTGCGCGGGCAAGTTTTACGGTGGTAGCTACTTGCAATGCTTCATCGCCAAACTTGCTTGCTGCACCTACTACCGAACTTGTGTCGTGTATGGCAATGGCGCTCCACAGCCCGAATTGTGTTTGCGACATTTCAAGCTGATTTCCTATTATCGGAAAAATGAAAAGAGCCACAGAGTTTAGGATGAACACAATGCCGAGCGCCACGGAAATCTGTTTCTCATCTGCTTTTATCACCGGTGCCACGGCTGCAATAGCACTGCCGCCACAAATAGCTGTTCCCGATGAAATAAGGTGTGAAGTTTTTTTATCAATCTTGAAAAAATACCCCAGTAGCAACCCGAGTATAAGTGTTCCGAAAATAGTGATGATGGTAAAAAGTACGCCCTGTTTGCCTGCTTCAATGGCGCTTTGTATGCTCATCCCAAAACCCAATCCTACCACCGAATATTGCAACAACCTGGGTGTTACTTTGTGTTTTTGCATTATGGCGCTGAAGGGATTGCCAATGGTTTGCGCGATTATGAGGCCGAGCAACAATGCAACTGGCGCACTTATGAAAGGTGTGAGACAAAGAACAGCAACCAGTGCAAATATCATTCTGCGGAGCAAAACGGATATGCCCGCCTTGTTTGTCTCAGTTGTATGCCGAGGAATGCTGCTCATCAACTAAGTTTTTTAAACACAATGGGCGAAGCTATATGCTAAAGACATCAAAGCATAGTTTAATGAAGGAAATCTTTGACCAAAATACTCGCTAAAAATCCTACAACAATTGATGTTGCTACCCATACAAGCACACTCCGTTGGAAAACCCAGAATTTAATTTTATAGAATGGAGTGAAAAATTGCAGATAAAACCATAGAGAATACACGGTTGTTGAAAGACTGACAATTAGGTAAATATATTTTGCTTGTGATAAGTGGCGAAATGGAAGAAATAAGACAAGCATGATCGTTTGCACAAGTAGCTCCCCGCCTTGTCGGTAAGTATTCATTACGAGGTGCTCTGCATAGTTCATTTTTGCTTTTCTAAAAATCAGATAGCTGAATGCGGAATGGATTGGAATAATTATAAAAAGCATTTGCTTGTAATGTTCCAGCAAAAACACTTGTGACTTATCTATGCTCGAACTGGTTTCAGTAGTGCCGTATAGCTCCGAAATTTAAAGTGGGTACTGTTCATTACAAAATGGTTCACAGCAACAAGAAGCAGTAGAAAGGTGAAGTAATTAAAATGGTTTATCCTTTGTCCTTCTATAAAAGAGCGAACCGCTTTACCTGGTCGAAGAAGAATTTCTTTTGCTGTATAAAAAAAACCTTTGTCTATATGCAGAATGCCATGTATAAAGTCGTGACTAAAAACATGAGGAATTGAAAAGCGGTGAGTAGTAGTTTTTTGTCCACACTCAGGGCAGATGTTGCGGGCTACTTCTGCGCCACAGTTACTACAAAGGTTCTGGTGTTGATTCATATTAGTTAATCGAAAGTTACGAAGCAATATAAAAGTTGCAGGAATAAATATCTCCGCGAATAATAAAACCTTCGGAAATTTCCGAAGGTTCTCTAAGTATTGATGAACTTTTTAGTAATCGCCCAGGGTTGCCTGCAACTGATCTTGTGCTAATGCCAGTTGTTTATCATTCGGTGCAATGCCGTGCCATTCATGTGTTCCTTCCATAAAATCCACTCCTTTTCCCATAATTGTTTGCATCAATATGCACACTGGTTTGCCTTTGCCTGAATGTTGGGACTTTGCAATTTCCAGTGTTTTTATCACTTCCTCCATATTGTGGCCATCCATCTCCATCACTTCCCAACCAAATGCGAGGAACTTATCTTTTAACGGATCAATGTTCATGACGTTGCGGGTAGCGCCATCTATCTGTTGTCCGTTCACATCTATGGTTGCAATCAGATTGTCTATTTTATGATGTGCAGCAAACATTATGGCTTCCCAATTTTGCCCTTCCTGCAATTCGCCATCGCCGTGCAGCGAGTAAACAAACCTATTGTCGCCGTTTAGTTTTTTCGACAATGCGGCACCACAGGCTACACTTAGCCCTTGTCCCAGAGAGCCACTGGCTATTCGCACGCCTGGCAAACCTTCGTGTGTGGTAGGGTGCCCTTGCAAACGTGAGTTTATGTTACGGAAAGTAGCTAATTCGCTTAAAGGAAAGTAACCAGAGCGGGCAAGCACACTGTAAAGAACCGGAGAGATATGTCCATTGGAAAGAAAGAAAATGTCCTCTCCTTTTCCATCTATGGTAAAGTTATTGGCGTCATGCTTCATGATGTGGAAATACAAAGCCACCATAAAATCGGTACAGCCAAGTGAGCCGCCCGGATGTCCGCTTTGACAAGCATGAACCATCCGTACTATATCTCTTCGCACCTGTGCGGCTGTATCAAGCAAATTCTGTAAATCCATCGATGAAAATTGTGCGGCAAAACTATTGATTTTAAGAAAAGCACAGACATGGATTTTCAGTATCACCGAAACTGCTTTTTTGCCAAAGAGAATCAGGTGTTGTTTACAAAAAAACTCAACAGTTGTAATAGAAATGAAAAAAGCAGGTTGTAGAGGGAAATGTTTTGAACAAAGCCCGGAAAATTGGGTTTTACTATTCTAACCAAAAACGTTTTAAAAATGCTAAAGAAGATTTTACTTTCCACGTTTATTGCAGGCTCCTTTGCGGCTCAGGCGCAAACAGCGCGCGTTCAGGTAATACACAACTGTGCAGATGCAGTTGCCGACTCAGTTGATGTTTATGTGAATGGTGCAAAAGCACTCGACAATTTTGCTTTCCGAACTGCAACACCATTTATTAACCTGCCTGCAAATGCACCCATCATGGTAGGAATCGCTCCTAAAAATAGTAGCTCTGTCAGTGACACGATTTACAACCTTGAAGTCACACTCGATCCTACCAAAACTTACATTGTTGTGGCGAGCGGAATTGTAAGCGCTATGGGTTATAATCCGGCTCCTGCTTTTGGTTTGAAGGTATATGATATGGGAAGAGAGGCTGCGACAATGCCGGGTAATACAGATGTTTTAGTAATGCACGGCGCAAGCGATGCTCCTACTGTAGATGTGCGGGCTGGCGGCAATGTTTTGGTTGATGATATTTCCTACGGTCAGTTCAGCAACGGGTATTTGTCTTTACCCACATCCGATTACACAGTTAATATTACCGATGCTTCGGGTTCAACCACCGTTCAGTCTTACTCAGCGCCGTTACAAACTTTAAGCCTGCAAGGTGCTGCACTTACAGTATTGGCATCTGGTTTTCTTACTCCGGCAAACAATAGTGGTGGACCAAGTTTGGGTTTGTATGTTGCGTTGCCTGTGGGAGGCTCACTGATTCCCCTACCTGTTGCTACCACCAATGTGTCGCAAATTTCCGGTAAAAATTCAGCCGTAAAAATTTATCCAAATCCAGCAAATGATAGGCTTTTTATCACGGGTCTTTCCAATGAAGCTCAGCTTTATATCATGGATTTTACAGGAAAAATTCAGCAAAGCGAAACTATAGGAATGCAAACTGAGGTGAACGTTAGTAATCTTTCCGAAGGAACTTATCTGGTGAAAGTAGTGAGCAATGGAAACGAACAAGTGCTAAGATTTGTGAAGAGGTAGCAAACGCTAAAAATAATTATTCGTGAAAACAGGCTGCTGATG